>JAICJP010000286.1 GCA_025928375.1 Candidatus Sulfotelmatobacter sp. | reverse complement strand
GCCGGTATTCAGCAATCAAGTCGTGGTCACTCGAGGTGCTTGCAGAGGCTGAGTTGGACTGCGCATCCGCCAGATGGGCCTTGACCCCAACAACTGAAATGGCCAGCACGGCCGCGACCACAAAAACAATGCGCTTTCTTGCATGCGTTACGATCATTCCATTCTCCTCGTTCTCTCTGTCCGCCGGACTTTAACATCGCAGTGCCATTTTTGAAAGAGTGCGGTGGAAAATGATCTCAATGAGCACCACGCGGTGGAATCAGAATTTCATCACGTGAAACGATCACTCCGGATTTTACAGGTGCCCGCTCTCAATTGCGATAAAATGTGGCGCTTGCGTATGTCGTGGATCCCAAAAACCTCAGGTTCGTTGCTCGGTATTGCCTTGGTTGTGCTCGTCTCTGGGCTTACCTCGTCGCTGGCGCAGCGAGGCTCTCACTCAAAGAACGTTAGCAATTCCAGCGCGGCTGGTCGTAATACCTATAACGCCTCATGCGCGGCATGCCACGGACTGGATGGCCACGGAAGCGACAAAGCCGTAAACATCGCTGCCGGCGCAGACGCGCAGCATTTTTCAGACGCTCAACTGTCCGGCATCATCGCTAACGGTGTGCCCGGAACTGGCATGCCGGCATTTCGCAACCTCAGTGCAACACAGGTTCGAGCGGTCGTACAGTACCTCAGATCACTGCAGGGGAGATCTGAAGCACGAACTCTGCCCGGCGACCCCAAACGCGGCAAGGCGCTATTCTTCGGCAAGGGCGAATGCTCAACCTGCCATACGATTTCCGGCGAAGGTGGTTTCCTCGGCCCTGATCTGTCTCGCTATGCGGCTACAGCCGAGCCAACAGCAATTCGCGACCAGATCCTCAAGACCCAGCGCTCTCCCGCATTCAGTTACCACCCCGCCGTGCTTACCACGGCTGAAGGGGAACGGCTCGAAGGTCTGATCCGAAACGAAGACAACTTTTCCCTTCAGTTCCAGACCAAAGACGGCAGCTTCCATCTTTTCCAGAAATCGGATCTGCGAAATCTCGAGCGCCGCGACACTTCTTTGATGCCGACCGATTACCGCGATCGTCTTAGCTCCAGCGAACTGGACGATCTCGTCAGTTTCCTGGTAAGCGTCAATCCGGACGCGAATAAGGCAGGTCCTTCTCACAAGAAAAAAGAAGAGGACGATTACGAATGAAATTTGCCCGCCTTTTCATCACCGCTTTGTCGGTGACCTGGTTCTCCGCCGCTGCTTCGGCTCAGACTCCCCGGACTTTCAAGCTCGAACCTCTGTCTGCGAAGTTCACAGAGCTTATTGGTGATTCAAAGCTGGAAACGGTTGCGAGCGGGTTTGGTTTTACGGAAGGTCCCATGTGGGATCCCGCGGGATTTCTATACGTCAGTGATGAGACGATCAACAAGATCTTCCGCGTTTATCCCAATGGCAAGAAAGAAGAAGTCATCGCACTCGGCGACCCCGACGGCAACACCTTCGACCGTCGCCATCGCCTCATTGATTGCGCCAGCGTCTTGCGAGCCATCATAGAGGTGAGTCCTGACGGCAAATACAAGGTTCTCGCGGACCGCTTCGAAGGCAAGCGACTGAACAGCCCCAATGACGTAATCGTGGGACCGGACGGCGCACTGTACTTCACCGACCCTACTCTCGACCTGGTTGCCGGTGAGAAGCAGGAGATCCCGTTTCAGGGCGTTTTCCGATTGGACGAAAGTGGAAAGCTGACCTTGCTGACCAAAGATCTGACGCAACCCAACGGGCTGGCCTTTTCTCCCGACGGCAAAAAGTTCTATGTGGATGACAGCGAGCAGCGCAATATCCGCGTGTACGATGTCCAGTCCGATAAAACGCTGAGCCACGGTCGCATTTTCGGCGAAGAACCGGGTGGGAAAAACGATGGTGTGCCCGACGGCATTAAGGTGGATAAAGATGGCAATTTATTCGTTACGGGGCCCAAAGGGATTTGGGTCTGGGATGCAAACGGGAATCATCTGGGCACCATCGACATGCCGGAACAGCCCGCAAACTTGACCTGGGGCGACAAGGATTACAGCACGCTCTACATCACCGCGACTACCTCAGTTTATCGCCTGCGGGTTCGCACCCGAGGCTACGTTCCCTATCTCGAGCACTGGCCACATCGTTGAAAAGAGAGCACGACCGAGAGCAGGTCAAGCCCTTCAGGAATGCGCCGGAGGATAGCATTTTGCCAGAACTTCGGCCTCTGCCTCCAGCCAATCCTGCAGCGCGAAACCGGTTCCTCTTCCACGTTGTTCGTACAGTTCGTACGCTCTTTTCTGTACTTCATGCTCGACCATAGCTTCCAACGGCTTCGTGCGGGCAAGATCGAACAAAGTCGCGCTGTTCATGGCTCCCTCCATAAATGAAGTCCACTGAACAATAGCCTCTTCTTGTAAATTCGGAAATAGGGGAACCACCTGAGGTAAGAAAAGCACGTGTGATAATTGAATCAATGTCGTGCTTCAATGACTCCGGTCGGGTGCTGCCGCAGTCATCTCTCGCGCCCAGGTCATCGCCTCGTTAAATGCTCGATTCACTTGTGGCACGGACAGATTAACTTTCTTTGCTTGCATTATGACTTCCTCCCAGTCACCTTCCTCCCGAGCCAGCATCAGGCGGTACAGAGGCGTGAGCGGAGTATCGCTGCCTTTCTTCGCGCCCAGCAGCGCTTCTTTGATTTTCTCGTCAAATGCGAGTCCCTCGACCACGACCCCGATCGGCACCTCCAGGATCGCGTCCATCAGCGAAAGCATGCCCATGAGGAAAAGATCGGAGTTCCCCTCAGCGATATGGGGTGAAATGAGTTCGCAGAAGCGCGCGCGAACCAACGAGGATAAGACCAGATCCGAGCATTTCTCTTCCCCCATCGCGAGAGCGGTAGCCATCCGCAGCCAGCGGACTAGTTCGCGTTCGCCGAGCAGCGCCATGGCATGGCGCACGGACCGAACCGGCGACGCCATCCCGACCAGCGGGGAGTTCAGGTAGCGCAATAGGCGATAACACAGCGAGGCATCGTGCTTGATTAGATCCTCGGCCGCATCCAGGTCTAGTTCGGCAGCGGAAAGCACCTGCAGGAGCCGCAGATGGGTCGCCCGGTTCGCTGGAATATGGCGCGCCCGCATGCGCTCCGGCTGCCTGAAGAAATATCCCTGGAACAGCGTGTAACCGTCCTGGACGGCTTGCAGCATCTGCACCCGAGTCTCCACCTTCTGCGCCGCCATCTGGCGATTTTTCGCGCCATGCTTCGCTGCAAGCGCGGCATTGTCGGCCGCCGAATGCCTGCGTATGTCGACTTTGAGGAAATCGCTGTACGCCACTAGCCTTTCGCGAGGGTCGTTGATGCTGAAGTTGTCGAGAGCAAGCTTGTATCCTTTTTGCCTCAGCGAGACACATGCCGTACATACGCTTTCGGTCGCGCGTATCCCTTCATTCATCTCAATTACCACTTGCTCTGAGGGCAATAGAAGATAGAATTCCTTCAGCAACATCTGTTCGTCGCACTTAATAAAGGCCATGCGCCCGTCACACACCGCGTCGAAACCAACCACATTCAGGGTCTCGATGATATTCGTGGCCGCTCTCTCCACATCCGAGTCAGAGGTCTGCTCGCCCGCTGTTTCACGAAACAACAGCTCATAGGCAAACACATTTTCATTCCGGGTCAGAATTGGTTGTCTTGCAACGCACGGACTCGGTTTTTCTGCCGGAGCTTGGCCGAAGGTATTCATCTCGTCCAATCCATCGGCAGATTCGGGCAAAACCTTATATCATCCGCGCGCTTATGTAGGCGCGGACGCCTGCGCCCCCAGCGAAGCGAGTCCAGCGAGGAAGAGGTAACCAGCCGTCAGACGCGCCAGTAGTCAGGACGCCAATTTTGTACCGACTTCTTGATGTCTTTGCGCGAGAGCTTCTCGTTCAGCGCTCGTTCCGCTAGCGCCGGCAATTCGGCGTCCGAGGCGAAACGTAGCCCGCACAATTGACTTTCGGTCAGTTCCGGAATGCGCCCCCGCAGCCGCTCCGGTACAAGCTGCATAAGCCGCAGTCGTTCCTCCAGCCGAATCACGCGATCCTGTACTCTGAGAGCATACAGGCGAGTCTTGAATAGCCAGACCAGAAGCGCCACTGCCAGCAAAATCAGCAAAGCCGAATGGAAGTTGTCGCGAAAGTCACTTTCGGCAAGGTGCGCGAAGAAGTGGATCAGCGACAATACCACTCCGAGCGCGAACACCGGCACCAGAAAGAAATGAAAAAGCGGATCAAAGCGCGTGTGGCTGGCAAAGGTCTGCGGCTGCTTCTCGGCCATGAAGATCTCCTTTGAACAGGAAACCGGCAGTGTAGCAGAGTTCTCCGTAACTATAAGAGATGTCTTGGACCGGCGCTGGTCCGCCTGCAGATTGCGCTCCAATGGGTACCATTCAAAAAATAAAGGGGTACGGATTACCTTCCGTACCCCTCTTCCACCGTCCCCCGCGCTAAAACGCGTGAATGGTCTCCTCAGCCGAAGACTGGTCCTGCTGCCGCAGCCTGGTCTCCTGCTTGCTCTCCGGGAGCCAATACATGATACGAGTTCCTTGCACGCGGACTGCTGCCAGGAAGTAGCGCTCGCCGTATTTGTGAAACACCAACTGGTTGCTGGCGGGAAGGTTGCGGGCATCTCCCAGCGTTGTCGCCGAAAACAGCCGCACCATTTTGTCGTCGTTGCGGATCAGAATGGTGTCCGCAGCAGCATTGGCCGCTTGCAGAACGCATTTCCCGGCCGGAACTACCCGGTCTCCCACAACGAATTCAAACGGCACCTGAGTGGAAATGGAAACCGTCTGTCCGAACTGAGCCGTCGCCAGCATCGGCATAACCGTCAACGCCGCCGCGATCAACATTTGTCTTGTGTATTTCACGAGTCACCTCCGATTTTGCTTGAACCCCCAAGCAGTTTTCGGATTCTCTGCCGCCCAGAGGCGCGAGTCCATGGAGGCAACCTAAACCCTGCTCAATTTATCTGAAGAAGCTATAAGGATCTTGACAGCCCAGCGCTGACAGACAAGAATTACTGAAGGTTGGGGACATGTCTCAGAAGAAGGTCCGGTTCGACCAATTCGAATTGGATTACGGGCGCTTCCAGCTTTTCCGCAAGGGCGCTCCCGTACGGCTGGAAAGCCTTCCCATGCAGCTGCTCATGCTGCTGATCGACGATCAACCCAACATTCTGACCCGCGAGCAGATTGCCGCCCAATTGTGGGGCAAGGATTTCTTCGTCGATATTGAGCAGGGAATCAACACGGCTATCCGCAAAATCCGAATCGCCCTGGACGACGACTACGTTCAGCCGCGTTTCGTTCGCACTGTAGTCGGTAAAGGCTACTGCTTTGTTGCCGAGGTCGCCAGCGATGACGATTCGGAACAGGTCATGTTTTCCGCCGAGGAACTCGGACGCGCCGTGATGGCCGCGGCTGGTCTGGATCCCAACAATCCCGGGGGCCCTCGAGAGAGCTAGCACAACGCTATCGAAGTCGCACTCAAAAGCGTCAACAAGAATAAAGGGTTCGGATGATTCCGAACCCTTTCCCCATTGCGGTAGCCCAGATTCACTTCAATGACGCGAGCACAATCTGATCCTGCGGGGCGGTATTCTGGGCGCGCAGTTCTCGTTCCAGTTTGCTTTCGGGCAGCATGTAGACGGTTCCGTCGGCAATGTTTACTTGTGCCAGGAAGTGACGGGTTCCATATTTGTGGAATACCAGCGTGTAAGCGCCGGTAGCGGCTTTGCCTCGGTCCTCTCGGCTCACCGCGAGCGTGCTCATGCCCGCTTTTGTATTTTGAATGGCTAATGTCGATCCGCTCGTGCTGGCTCGCTGCACAAT
>JAICJP010000149.1 GCA_025928375.1 Candidatus Sulfotelmatobacter sp. | reverse complement strand
TTCGATGCACGTCTGGATGTTAACTTCACTCAAAAAGATCAGGTCTTCTTCCGTTTCAGCTATGCCGATGATCCACAGTTCATTCCCTCCATCTTCGGAGGCGTAGCTGATGGCGGCGGGTTCTACCAGGGCAACCAGACAGCGCTGGCACAGCAGAGCGCTCTAGTTTGGAACCACGTAATTTCGCCAACTACCGTCAACAACGCCCGCGCGGGCCTGAATTATCTCCATACCACGCGGAATATTCCCGAGGCTACCAACCTCAGCGACTTGCCGGGGCAATATGGAATCCTTGGCATTCCACAAGACAAAGAGAATGGCGGATTGCCGGCGTTTGGCATCAACGGCTTGCAAACGCTGGGGGGAAACGCCTTCCTGCCGTCGGATGAAGTGAGTTCCACGATCCAACTCAACGACGACTTCACCAAGATTTACGGCAAGCATACGTTCAAGATGGGTATCGAGTGGCAGCACGTGAAGTTCTCGACCTTGCAGCCACCTTGGTCCCGCGGGCAATTCAACTTTGATGGCACGTACACCGACATTCCAAACGTAGGCGGCGGCAACACCGGTCGCGCGCAGTTCCTGCTTTCCCCGGAGGCTGCCACGGTACCAGGCGGCATAGATTATGTGGGTGGTCCGAACAATGTCTTCGCCTCCAACATCTCGCTCAGCGACAACGGAAAGAATTACTTCGGGACTTACTTCCAGGATGACTGGAAGGTGTCACCGAAGTTGACGATTAACTTAGGCCTGCGCTGGGACTTCTTCGGCCTGGTCTACGATCACTATGGCAAGCAGGCGAATTTCGTTCCGGGCGGACCGCCGGGCGGTGGGCCGCTGTACATCATTCCTCCGAGTGCGTTGGCAACGCAGCTATCGGGCAGTTTTCAAGATGTCTTGGCAGCAGACGGCATCGGTTTGGCCGTTACCAAGCAATATGGCAAAGGCCTAGGTCGGTCGCAAGATACCAACTTCGCCCCGCGGTTTGGATTTGCGTACCAAGCGACGCAAAAGTTTGTGGTGCGCGGCGGGGCTGGCATGTTCTACAACGGATTTGAGAATCGGGGCTATTCGCCGAATCTGGGTGAGAATTATCCGTTCCAATTCTCGTTCCAGTTCCAGCAGAAAAATGATGCGACTCCTATTAATCAATTCCAGCCTAGTGCAACCTGCAAGGCGACTCCAACCGGTGGAATGTCGCTCGAGACAGGATTCAGTTGCATCCCCTTAAATCCTCTGGCTGTTAATGCCTTAGGGCTGCAACTGCGAGGAATACAGTTCGATTATCAAACGCCGTATTCGATCGGTACAAACCTCACACTGCAATATCAACTGACACCCTCTATGTCCGTGCAAGCGGGCTATGTAGGTACTTTCGGTCGTCATTTGGAGGTATTTCCGGGCTCGAATTTACCCACCCGTCTCTTGCCACCAAATACCACACTGACGAATGGAGCAAATCTACTGGATCCAACGGGTCCTGGAACGGGAGGTCTACCCGCATCCCAAGGAGGGCTTCCATTCCCCGACTTTGGCCAAGGCGGAAGCTACGCCACAACCCAAGGGAGCAGTTATTACCATGGGCTGCAAACCAGCGTGAACAAGAAGTTCGCCAAGGGCTTGGATTTCCTGTTTGCATATACGTATTCGAAAGTACGGTCAGATGCTTATGACTTGCTGAACGGCTTCGCGAGTGGGGGTGGCTACCGTGCTCCTTACATCCCTGGGATGGGAATCCATGCCGATTATGGACTGGCCAATTTCGATATCCGGAATGTGATTCACTTCAGTGGAGCCTATGAGTTGCCCTTTGGAAAAGGCAAGAAGTTCATGGGCGATGCTGGAGGAGTCTCCAACGCTATTGTTGGCGGTTGGGCCGTAGTGTGGGCCACGACCTTGCAAGGCGGTCAACCCTTCCAGCTAGGCTGCCCATCAGGAACAGCTGCTGGTACGAACTGTCTGTCGTTTGTGCGGGCTGGAGCTAATCCGCGCACATCCCTGCACAAAACGCCGGATGGGAACGTGGGTATGTTGAATGCTGCAGCATTTGCTCAGCCCTGCGAAGTTGGATCGAACAACACTCCCACGGGCTGCATTCCGATGCCAGGGGTGCTCGCGCTCGGAGGTGCAGAACCGACGCAGATCGAGGGGCCGGGATACCACCGCCTGGATTTGTCGCTCTTCAAGAACTTCCAGCTGACGGAACGCACGAGATTGGAGTTCCGTTCTGAGTTCTTCAACATCCTCAACCACCCGAACTTCAACTATCCTGGGTTCGGTGGCAATGGCGTTGTCGCGGTATCGGGATCAACCAACTTCAATGATTCCACTTTCGGCGAAATTGGATCGACTCGCGATGCGCCGTATGCTTCACGGGAGATTCAGTTCGCCTTGAAGCTGTATTTTTAAGCGTTGTTCTGGTCGACATTGAAGGCGCTCCTGTCAGGAGCGCCTTCGGTCTGCTGGGCATGGAGAGCCTGCTGTAGCGATCTGCACGTGGTGCTACCATTAAGGGCGTCGTGACTCGTCGATGTCGGCCGTGGTGCATGAGATTTGCCAGTCTCTTTGGGTGCGCCCTGCTGGCAACCTGCGCTTTCGCTCAGAACCATCCCGCTGCTTCGCATCAAGACCAGGAACTTAATCGCCAATTCCAGGCCGCCGTGACAAAGTATGAGGCAGGGCATTTGCCGGAAGCGGCCGCGCAACTGGAGAAGCTTCTGCAGCAGATTCCGGACAGCTTCGAAGCTCACGAACTGCTGGGAATGGTCTACGCCGGGGAGTCGCAAGATCAGCTTGCAAACCAGCACATGCAAGAGGCCGTGCGCCTCAAGCCTTCGTCTGCGGCAGCCCGCACCAACTTCGCGGCGAGTCTGATTCGGCTGGGAGACGTGGAGGGAGCGCGACAGCAACTCACCAACGCCGTCAGGCTCGATCCGCGGAGCTACGACGCTAATCACAATCTTGGCGAAATCTACATCAAGCAGGGGAAACTCCCCGAAGCCATCTCGTTTCTCAAACAAGCGCAGCAGAGCAAACCGTCGGCCTACGAAAATGGTTACGATCTGGCGCTGGCGTATCTGCTCACGGGGCATTCCCAGCCGGCGCGACAACTGGTGCAAGTTCTCTTAAAGACGCAGAATACGGCGGAACTGCACAACCTTCTTGGCCAGATCGAGGAAAAAGAAGGGAACTTCGTGAGCGCAGCGAATGAATTCGAAATCGCGGCGCACATGGAGCCGAGCGAGAGCAATCTGTTTGATTGGGCGAGCGAACTGCTCCTGCACCGGACCTTGGAGCCTGCGATCGAGGTGTTCCGGCAGGGTGCGGAGCGGTATCCGAAATCGCCCCGAATGGCAATTGGCTTGGGAATCGCACTTTATTCGCGCGGCAAGTACGATGAGGCGGTGAAGTCGCTGCTGCGAGGCGCTGAGTTGAGCCCGTCAGATCCTCGCTGCTACTTCTTTCTATCGAAGGCTTACGACAGTTCTCCGCTGCAAGGGGACGAGGTCATTCAAAGCTTTCGGCGTTTTTCAGAATTGCACCCGGACAATGCGCGGGCTGCGTATTACTACGCAATGGGCATGTGGAAAGGAAAGCGCGCGCAAGATCCGAGCATCGATTTTCGGCAAATCGAGGCGTTACTTAAAAAAGCGACGACACTCGATCCTAAGCTCAGCGAGGCGCATTTCCAGCTGGGAAATCTTTTTTCGGATCAGGCGCGCTATGCCGATGCCATTCCCGAGTATCTGAAGGCGCTGGAGAATAATTCCGATATTCCGGATGCGCATTACCGGTTGGGTCAAGCTTACGTGCATACGGGACAGATGGAAAAAGCACAGGCCGAGCTGGCGACCTACCAGCAGCAACGGGCGCAGCACCTTGCAGATCTCGACAAGCAACGGGCCGAGATCCGGCAGTTCGTGTACTCAGAGGCGAGCGCCGCGCCTGCAAAGCGTTGAGGGTGGGCAGCCCAATTCAATTATGGAAGTTCCAGAACAAAGCAGACGAGACCTGGTGCGAAGGGCATTGCGGAACGGGGCAAGCGACCGCGAAGTGAGCCATGTCCTGGCGCGGACGCGGCGCGATTTTCTGCGCGAGGCCGCCGGCGTCGCGGTCGGAAGCGCACTCCTTCGCCCCGTCTGGGCCCGCGCTGCGGCTCCTCGGACCAAGAGAAAAGTTGTCGTGGTCACCTTCGGTGGCGGAGCTCGGGATCAGGAAACGTTCATGCAGGAGGGACAAGAGAATATTCCGCATCTCATGCGTGAACTCATTCCGCGGGCTAGTTTCTTTACGCAGGTGGTGAATCGGGGAATTCTGGGCCATTACGTGGCGACGGCGAGCCTGGCTACTGGCGTGTACGAGACGTTCAACAATTTCGCGGCGGTATCGCCCGAATCGCCCACCGTCTTTGAATATTTTCGCAAGGATTTGAAGCGGCCATCGTCCGATGCGTGGGTGGTCGCTCCCAGCAACGGCTTCAATCGCATCGGGGAAAGCAGCCACCGTTCTTATGGCTCCGGACTGGGTGCTCGCGTCATCCTGCCGAAGCGGCTGCTGAGCGCCGCTACGTCCGGGAGCAGCCACAATTATCAGCACCTGTTGCGCGACAACTATGAAACGCCGTATTACGCTCCGGAACTCGCGGGCAGCGAGTTTGAGTTGCAGCAACTGGAAATGCTGCTGAAGTTGTCGGTGGACGATTTCAAGAGCCATGCCCAAACTTTAACCAGCCCGGACGAGCTCTCGGTGTACATCGCTCGACAGTTGATGCGGCAGGTGGCACCGAGCCTGCTGTGGATCACACTGCACGACATCGATGTAGCGCATGCGGGAGCGTACTCGTTGTACATCGAGGGAATCCGCCGCACGGATCGGCTGTGCTCGGAGCTTTGGCAGGCCGTTCAAGAGGAGCCGGAATACGCGGGACAGACCACCTTATTTATACTGCCGGATTTCGGCCGCGATTCCGACGAAGATGCGGGAGGGAACGGCTTCCAGCATCACCGTACTGGCGACGTCCTCTCGCGCACTACTTGGATGCTGGCAAGCGGTCCCGGTATTCGGGAGAATGTAGTGTTCGACAGGGCAGTCGATTCCCGCGATCTTGTGCCCACGCTGGGAGCAATTCTGGGATTCCATGCTTCCCTCGCGCAGGGCAAACCGGTTGGTGAAGTCTTGTAGCTTGCATGCTACCGAGCGATCTCAAATCCGAAATGTTTGCCGGATATGCGGTAGAGGCGCGCAAGATCGTCACAGCGCATCTTCCGACATTACGGCAGATGCCTCTAAGTGTTCTTCCCGGCTTGCTGCGGGAGTTGATCAGCTTTGATTTCAAATTTCCCGCGGAGAGGAAGGCGCGGGAGAGGGAGCTGGATTATCTCGGTTCTCTATCCCAGGCTCAGTTGAAAGAGTGTTTCCATGACTTCTCCGAGATCCGGCTTTCACGCCAACTCGAGGAGTTTGAATGGGTGAAGCTGCCCGGGCAGTTTGTGGAACGCTTGTCCGCTCAGCTGTGGAGTACGCATCAGCTGGACGCGTTTCGCAAGGCTTCGAGCGATTATGCCGACCGCCTTCGTGCCGCGGTCCCGCCTGAGCCGCCACCCATTCCAAGGCTGGGGATCAGCGTAATTGGCCAGGGCGTCACGTCCTACGGCGAACCATTGTTCCGTAAACTGCGCCCGCACGGAGCCTATTTCTCCGGCATCAAGCCGGAGAATGGACTGCGCCAGTTGCTGGATGCAGTCGCGGTTCGCGCCAAGGCCCATCCTCTTTCTTACGGGCATTGGTACGTCGATGGCGGCGAGGCGTTCGCATGCGAACCGGTGCTCGCTTGCGTTTCCTACGAAGGGCTGGCCGGAGCGCGGGCGGCCCTGCTGCGAAAAATGCAGGAGCAGATAGAGCAACCGGGGATGGGCCCGGAAGCTCTGCGCAGTTTTCTGGCACAACTGCGACCCGCGGATTTGGGAATGGAACGGCAGGGCGCTGATGAAGTGTTGCACCGGTTCGAAGTCAGCGTTCTGACGGAAGGTTCCGGAACGCAAATCTTCAGCACTGTATTCGCGCAGTGGGCGGCGCGGGAAGCTTTGCGGCGCGCCCAACCGGTGACGATGCTGGTGCGATTTGCGCCTCGGCAGAGACAAAAGCCTATGAATGAATTGCTTTCGGCATCGGCCAAAGCTCCGGCGGAAGTGGACGTGATCGGGTCTTTGGTGGATGGCGATTTCGCGGCCTACTACAACTGGCTGAATCAGCAGCGACTGGTGGGCGCCGAGCAGTCCTCATTCCTGGTTTGGTTTGAGGGTCACAGCCAGGCACTGGCGATTGGACCCACCATGGCGCGGGGCACCGAGTCACGTTCTGCGGCTGATCTGCAGCAAGTACTGGGCTGGATGTCGTGAGTGCGCTCAGGCCCAGAGTTCTGTTTCTGCTTCAGCAATAGCCTTAGGGGGCATACATAATGGATCGACGCACGTTCTTGCAACAATCTGGCACCATCCTAGCTGGAGCCGCTCTAACACCTTACGCGGTTGCGAAAGAAGGCAAGCAATCTGATTCCAGTTCTGGCGGACGCCTCGTCCTGCCCATGAATCGGAAATGGCGCTACAGCCGGAGTGTTGTGGAAGGCGGCCACGAGAAGAACTTCGACGATTCCAAATTCGATGCGGTGGTGATTCCGCATACCAATGTACCGCTGCCGTGGCATGGCTTCGATGAGAAGACGTATGAATTCGTCTCGCTGTATCGCCGCCGCTTCAAAGTCCCGCCCGCAGCCCGCGGAAAGCGGGTGTTCGTGGATTTCGAAGGCGTAATGACGGCATCCACGGTGTGGATCAATGGAACACGCTTAGGAGAATATAAGGGCGGATACACGCCATTTTCGTTTGATCTGACTCCGCACATCGACTTTGAGGGAGAGAACGTACTCGCAGTGGATGTGGATTCCAGCGAGCGTCCCGACATTCCTCCCTTCGGATACGAGATTGATTATCTGACCTTCGGGGGAATCTATCGCGAGGTTTGGTTGCGCATCGTGCCTGCCACATTTATCGAAAATATGGTGGTGCGAACGAAGGACGTACTTACGCCCAATCCCGGAGCTGAAGTCGTGTGCTTCATCCAGCATGGGGAAGGCTCCGGAGCCACGCTGGATGTCGAATTATTGGATGGCGAACGGGTGCTCGCGAAGGCTTCGCAGTCATTGCCCGCGGCGGGCGCGGCAAGCGAACCAATGGCCCACTCCGTGCGACTGGATGGGCTGAAGGGAATCGGTTTGTGGGACATGGAAAAACGAAAGCTGTATACGGCTCGTGTGCGCCTGCGCCGGGGAAACGAGGTCATGGATGAAGATTCGCGCCGGTTCGGGTTTCGCGAGGCTCAATTTACCGATCACGGTTTCGAATTGAACGGCAAGGTTGTCAAGCTGCGGGGGCTGGACCGACATCAGACTTTCCCATGGGTGGGGCAAGCGATGCCGGGACGCGCGCAACGGCGGGATGCCGAAATCCTGCGCAATAAACTCAAGTGCAATATCGTGCGCACCTCGCACTATCCGCAATCGCGGCACTTTCTGGATGCCTGCGATGAGATCGGATTGCTGGTGCTGGAAGAGATTCCCGGCTGGCAGCATATCGGGGATGCGGCTTGGCAGGACATCTCGGTCGACAATGTGGGGCGAATGATCCGGCGAGACTGGAACCATCCCTCGATCATTCTGTGGGGCGTCCGTATCAATGAATCCCGCGACAATCACGATTTCTATACGCGGACGAATGCGCTGGCCCATCAACTTGATCCCACCCGGCAGACCGGGGGCATCCGCTATTTCCAGGAATCAGAATTTCTGGAAGACGTTTTTACGATGAACGACTTTGGATGGCCGTTGAAGCCGCCGAATCATTCGCGATACCTGAATACAGAATTTGTGGGACACACCTATCCCACGAAAACCATTGACCAGGTCGAGAGGCTGATGGAGCACACCATTCGACATGCGCGGGTTCATGACCAGCTTGCGTCGAATCCGCAATATGCGGGAGGCATCGGGTGGTGCGCCTTCGACTACAACACGCACGGCAATTTCGGTTCCGGAGACCGCATTTGCTATCACGGGGTGACAGATATGTTTCGCGAACCGAAGCCGGCCGCGGGGTTCTATAAATCGCAGTGCGATCCTGCAGAAGAGGTTGTGCTGGAGCCCGCGTTTCACTGGGCCCGAGGAGATGCATCGGTGGGATTTTCGAAAGCCGTAGTGTGCTCCAACTGCGAGCATCTGAAATTCTACATCAATGACAAGCTGGTGGCGGATGTCGATCCGGATCGAAAACAGTTTGCCCATTTGAAATATGCGCCGTTCGTCTTTGAATTGGGCGAGTTGTTTCACAAATGGGGAGACTTGCGGATCGAAGGCTACATCCAAGGCAAGCTCGCAATTACGAAGCGCCTGTCGGGGAGGGGAGTGGATACGAAGTTCCTGCTTGTTCCGGATGACACCGAGTTGATGGCCGACGGTGCGGATTCGACGCGCGTGGTTTTGCGGGTGACGGATGAGTTTGGCGCTGTCCAGCCGTTTGCCAATGACGCCATCAAGCTGCAACTGGAAGGGCCGGCGGAGATCATTGGAGATAATCCTTTTTCCCTGGTCGGCGGGACGGGCGCAATCTGGATCCGGGCGCAGCAAAGCCCAGGCATAGTGCGACTGAAAGCGATTCATCCCTCGCTGGGAACACAGCAGGCCGAAATCAAGCTCGTGCCAAGTGCCGAGGAATTGGTGTAGGCGGTGCTTCTGGCGTAGAGCTGAATTAGCTATAGTGAGATTGTGATCTCAGCGCCAGTCATGCTGCGTCGTCGTTGCTGCTGTTCGCTCTCGCTTGTTTCTGCTGACACACTCGCTGAGCGTGCTCGTTCAATTCCTTAAGCCGGCGCATGGCTACGCCCACGCAATCTTGCACTGAACAATGCTCGCAATCCGGAGTATGGAGCTTTAGGAGTTCAAGCGCTGCACAAACATACCGCCTATAGGACACCATAATCTCCTAACCCAGCATCACCATTTGGGCTCAGCCGCACTGTTGATAACCGCACTAATCGTGAAGGAAAGCTTTGTGCCCATTCGAGCTATGTGCGAAATCATCAAACGTCCCGGTCTCTCTATGCGAAGACCGGGGCTTTTGGAGTGCAATGCGGCTAGCGCACAATCAGGGGCCGCGAGCAGATTCTTTACTGTCAGGATCACCGGCCTAGGTCTGGATGCATTTTCTGGCTGAGAATCGCGGCTGCGGTCGAGTAAAGGTCGGTAGTTTGTCCGGCGAAAGTGGTCGTGTGCTTCGTGGCCAGAGTGAGGTATTGTCCAATCTCATTTTTCGCAGCCGGCCCAAGGCCTGGGGGGAAACAACAAACTTGCGAATGTTATTAGGGCTTTGAGCGAACGGCCACGCTTTGCCGTGGAGCGCCAAAGTACTCGCTCCCGCGAGGGCCGCCGTTTTGACGGAGTGTCGGCGATTCATGGATTTTCTCCGATTAAGATTGCGATGCGAACGATTACGTAGCGAGGCAACGATTTTGTGCCTGCAGGCGCCGCTCGGCAGAAGCTTCCAGTGCGGAGAGCGCTTGCCTGTGGTGCTCTTCCGTGTACCACGCCGGTGCGTATTCCTCTAAGAGATCAAACAGCATCTTCAACGCATCCAGTACTTCTTTTTGCTCTTGCCCAGATCTGTCACTTTCGCGTTCGAGACTTTCACATCCCCTTGCTGGCGCCATTCCCAGATCCTTATCTCTGGCCCGACTGCAATGCGATCCCAGGCGAGTTGGTGTTTTTCCAGAAGTAGAGATGTTTCAGCGCAGGTTCTTGGCTTGCGTGCCACCCGATTGCCGGTTGCCCGCGTGGAACTTACGGGCAACCGGCGTGGGGTGTAGTGCTACTGCCCCGTTCCAGTCAGCGTTGCCGTCTGCGGACTGCCGGGGGCGTTGTCGTTGACTTGCAGGGTTGCATTGTACGTTGCCCTGTTCGTCGGCGAGAACACTACGTTGATGTTGCACGACGAACCAGCCGCGAGCGTGTTGGTGCAGGTGCGCGACTGAATGGCAAACTGGTTCGGGTTGGCACCGCCGAGGTTGATCGAATTGATCGTCAGCGATGCAGTTCC
>JAICJP010000285.1 GCA_025928375.1 Candidatus Sulfotelmatobacter sp. | reverse complement strand
GCTGCTCACTGTTGTGCTCGGTACCGGGATTGAGGGTGGTTGCGGCTTCCCCGTTCCACAGCCAGACGGTGTGAGGAGCGGCTGCGTCCTCCTCGGTAACCGCGGGAGTCGTCGAGGGCACCAGCAAGATCTGGCCGGGCTGATTCACTGAAAGATTTGCAACAGATTTCAACGCCTGTGGCGGCACCTTTACCCGGCTCTTTACGGCGAATGTGGTGACATCGTACTCCACCATCTCGCCGGGATCGCGCAATATCCACAATCGCCTTTCCTGCGCGAACAGAGGCAAAGCCAACAGCAGCACAGCAATTATCGATTGACAAACTTTTCGCATCACCACATCCGACTCACTTCATCTCGACCACCGGCATATCGATGAAACTCGCGTGCTCCCCCGAATGAAACACGCGCTGTGTAGCTTTCTTGTAGTCTCCCGCGCTGGCCCAGAAGATATTCGGCACGAAGGTTTGCGGATTGCGGTCGTACAGCGGGAACCAGCTCGACTGCACCTGCACCATGATGCGGTGTCCGGGCAGGAAAACATGATTCGCCGTCGGCAGCGTAAATTTGTAGAGCAGCGGCACGTTCGGTGCAATGGCCTTGGGACTGTCGAGCCGCTCTCGATACCGTCCGCGAAAAATGTCCGCCGAGACCATTAACTGGTATCCGCCCATCGAAGGCTGGGCGGCCACTTCATCGGGATACACGTCGATCACCTTGACCACCCAATCCGAATCCGTGCCGCTGGTGGAAGCGACCAGATTCGCGACTGGCTGGCCGCTGATCTTCACTGGTTCTTTCAACACGTCAGATGTAAACGCCAGCACATCCGGACGTCCCGAAGCCTCCCGCTGATCATCCACCAGCCAGTACGCCCAGGTAAACTCGCCGCTGTATCCGACCGGTTGTATGGGACGAGAGCGAAACGGAACCGGCTTGGCTGGGTCAGATACGTACTCGTCGTACTCCGATGGCCCGTTGGGAGCATAGAAGCCGACCTTTAATCCAGACTGCAGGTACAACGGCTTGGGATGTATGGTGCATCCGCTCTCGCAGCCGGCCGGCCATGACGAGAGCCGTCGCCATGTATTGGTTCCGGTCTCGAACGCGCTCACCGGCGCGACATCCGCTTTAGGCGCGCCGTCTTTGAGATATTGAGCGAGAAACGGGCCCAGGATCTTCTCCCGAAAATACAGCCCCGTGTCGCTGTTGAACTTGATCGCGCCCAATTTGCTGCCGTCCCCGATCTCCTGCCCGTGATGCCATGGCCCCATCACCAGAAACACCATGTCATTGTTCGTGTCTTTGGGCTTGATCGCTTGGTAGACAGCGGGCGCGCCGTAGATGTCTTCCTGGTCCCACAAGCTGTCGACCAGCATGGTTGGTACTTTCAACGGATGGACGGCGGCCAGAATTTTATCCATCGCCTGCTGCTGCCACCACGAGTCATAGCTGGGATGCTCGAGCAACTTCTTCCAGAATCCGACCTGTTCGAGGCCATGGCGGCGCCCCAGTTCTCCGGCGGAGCCTGCTTCCATGTACACGTCGTAGTCGTCGAAATGGTCGGTCCACCAACTCTCGGAGTTGCTTCGCGTGGCTTCCTGCTCGTAGACATAGGGCATGTTCAGCTGGCGGAAGGCGCCATCGTGAAACCAGTCGTCGCCTTTCCATCCGTCCACCATGGGATTCATGGGCACCGCAACTTTCAGCGCGGGATGCGGATTCACCAGCGCCATCAACGTCAAAAAGCCATCGTACGAAATTCCGAGAATGCCGACTTTTCCATTGCTCTCCGGCACATTCTTCACCAGCCAATCGATGGTGTCGTAGGTGTCGGTCGAGTGATCCACTTCGGTGGGATTCAGCGGCCCGTGCAGCGGGCGCGTCATCACGTAATCTCCCTCAGAGCCGTACTTGCCGCGAATATCCTGAACCACGCGGATGTAGCCGCCTTCCAGAATCACGTCCAAGGCATTGTCGTAGCCGTTGAGAATCGGTCCGAGGTGCGAACTGGCGGCATGGCTTACTTGCGCGATCGCGTTGTACGGAGTTCGAGTGAGCAGGATGGGAGCACTCTTCGCCCCCTGGGGAATGACGATCACAGTGTGCAGCCTGACGCCGTCACGCATCGGGATCATGACATCACGCTTCACATAATCGAAGCTGGAGGTCACCGGCTTGAACGTGCTCGGGGTTTCGCTGGGCAACGATGTCGCGGGTGATTGTGCCCATGAAAAAGCGGCCGGCAGGCATACGAGCGCGAACCACAAACCAATAGAACGAATGCTGAGGATCGTTTTCATCTGGTCCCTGGGAATTGAAGTGGCAAGTTCAGCTCCAAAGCAAACGCCCAATGCACACGGCTTTGAAGGTAACCATCGGGAGATTACCACGACCGGCACTGGCTTTTCGCCGTTCCTGCCCTGTCCCCTTCGTAATACCCCAAGGGTGGACGCTAAGAACTAATCTCTCGCAAAGGGGTTCACATCTCTCATGACCAACAAACTCACGCAGTCTCTGCTCATCCTGGCAGCGGGTGGTCTGATGTTCGTCGGATCAGCTTCTGCTCAAGCTCAGAACAGCAAAACAGCCGGAGCCGGCCCGGGTCGAGTCGATCCCGGACATCCCCGCGTAAACCAGATCAATCACCGCGAAACCAATCAGCAAAAGCGTATCGCCAATGGCGTAAAGAATGGGAAGCTCACGCCGGGTGAAACCCGTCGTCTGGAACGCGGTGAAAAACGCCTGCAGAAAAATGAAAAACGCGATATGGCCAAAGACAACGGCCACCTCACCAAGCGGGACCAGCGCCAACTCAATCGCGAAGCCAATCGCATGAGCGCGCGCATCGCCAAAGATAAACACAACTGAGCATCGAGATACTGAAACATCACAGAGGAGAGCCGCTCCTGCAGCGGCTTTTTTCTTTGCCCAAATCGCGGTGATCAGTTACGCTACACACTCTTCCCTGGGGGAATTCCGGTGCGCGCCGTCCATTGATGCCTGTCCCGTATAATGTGATGGGTTCAATCGCTCTCAGTTCTGCGCGGTAGTGGCGCGTTGTGTCAACGACAAAGGACCACCCCCAACTTCGTTTATGCCGGTCGACTGCAAGAGTCCAAAGCCAGGGATCGAAACCGCCAGCCTGACCGACGTCGGCCTGCAGCGCGAGAACAACGAGGATTCCCTTCTCTACTGGGAGCCGGATACGGACCAGGAATTCCGCCGCAAGGGGCGCCTGGCTATCGTGGCCGACGGCATGGGCGGATACGAAGGCGGTCAGGAAGCCAGCCGGATCGCGGTCGAGACCGTACGCCATCTCTACGATCGCGACTTCGTGGGCGATCCCCAGGCGGCGTTGCTGAATGCGTTTCTGGCCGCCCACGACAGCATCCAGCGCTATGCCTTCGAGCACCCCCAGTTTTATGGCATGGGCACCACCTGCACCGCTCTCGCCATAGTCGATCGCCAACTCTACTTCGCTCATGTGGGCGACAGCCGCTTGTACCTGGTTCGCGGCGAATCGATATCTAAGCTCACCCGCGATCATTCTTACGTTGGCCGTCTGGTCGAGAGCGGCATCGTTCGCTCCGAAGATGCCGAGTCACATCCCCAACGCCATATTCTGACCGCGGCTCTCGGATCGGGACACGAAATCTTTCCTCAGGTTTCCGAGCAGCCGGTCACGCTGGAAGAAAATGACGTCCTGATTCTTTGCACCGACGGCCTCTGGGGCGTAGTGGGAGATCAGGATCTGGCTCAGGCAGCTCGTATCCGGCCGCTTTCCGATGCCTGCATGAAGCTGGTGAGGATGGCGCTCGAGCGTGGCGGACCGGATAACGTCACGGTGCAACTGCTGCGCGTTTCCGCCAAGTAGACTTCAGGTCGGGCGTCCTTGGGTGCAGAATCTGAAAAATTTTTTTGGTTGCTTGAAAGTTTTGCTGACCGGGAAGTGAAAACTCTTGCACTTCCTCTCTCTCCATGCGTGCGCCGGAAGCCGGGTAAACCATTGAGAATACTCGCCTAATTCATTTCAAGCGTCATAGCTGGAATGGCCATTCGCTTGCTATGTCATCTATGTTTATTATGTCTATTATTCCGATAGACATTGTTGCTTGGATGCTTTATACATGAACTCCACAATGCAAACGGCCGCACTCATGCTTACCCGCCCGGCGCTCGCGATCTGTTTCTGGCTGAGCCTCGTGGTTCCCGCGTGGAGCCAATCGGTCAATGTGGTCCGCGTGGGCGCATTCCCCAACATTACCCACGCCCAGGCCATGGTCGGTAAGGCGAATGGATGGTTCGAAAAGGCCATGGGACCGCAGGTGAAGGTGCAGTGGACCAGCTTCAATGCCGGGCCTTCCGCCATCGAAGCGCTCTTCGCCGGCGCCATCGATATGACCTATGTAGGCCCGAACCCGGCCATCAATGGATACGTTCGCTCCAACGGCGAAGCGCTGCGCGTCGTGGCGGGAGCTGCCAGTGGCGGAGCTTCCCTGATTGTCCGCAACGATGCAGGCATCAACCGCCCGGAAGACTTTCACGGCAAGCGCGTAGCCTCGCCGCAGTTCGGCAACACGCAAGATGTCGCTCTGCGCAACTGGCTTAAGCAGCACGGCATGAAAACGAATGACAAGGGCGGCGATGTGCAGATCATTCCCATGGCCAATCCCGACCAGCTCACGCTTTTCTTGAAAAAGGATCTCGATGCAGCCTGGGCCCCCGAACCGTGGGCCACGCGGCTTATCCGCGAAGGCAACGGCCGTCTATTCGTGGACGAACGAACTCTTTGGCCCAATGGGCAGTTCGTCATCGGACTGCTCGTGGTCAACTCCAAGTTCCTTAACGCCCATCCCGACCTGGTAAAGAATTGGATCCGCGCGAACCTCGATCTCACCGACTGGATCAATGCTCATCAAGCCGAGGCCAAGAAACTGCTGAACCAGCAGATCCAACGGGAAACCGGCAAAGCTCTGCCGCCCGCCGTTCTTGAGGACGCTTTCTCTCGCCTGCAGATTACTTCCGATCCGCTGCACGCACAACTGAACGCCGCTGCCAAGCAGGCGTTCGATGCCGGGTTTCTCGGCCGCCAAATGCCAGATCTTTCCCGGCTGTATGACCTGGCCCTGCTCAATCAAGTTCTCGCTGAGAAAAATCGAAAGGCCATTCAATGAGTACGCAGAGCGTCCCCCGTCAGTTTCCCGTTGCCATCAACTTGCCCCAGCGCGCAACCGCCACCCGCGGCCCAGTGCCCGTAGGCAGGGCACACGGATTGGCAATCCCCAAGGTAGGTCTTAGCGAAATCTGCTTGAGTTATCGCACGCAGTCCGGAGAGCGGCTGCAGGCTCTGACCGGCATTAATCTCGATGTCCGGGCGGGAGAGTTTCTGTGCATCGTCGGCCCATCAGGTTGCGGCAAATCTACTTTGCTGCACTTAATTGCCGGCCTGCAGGTCCCAACCTCCGGCCAGATTCTGGTGGATGGTATTCCTATCCAGGGTCCTGGCACCGACCGCATCATGATCTTTCAGGATCACGGACTCTTCCCCTGGCTCACGGTTGGGCAGAACGTGGAATTCGGCATGAAAATGAAAGGCCTGCCCAAAGCCGAGCGGCGCGAGAAGACGCAGCATTACCTGCACCTGGTGCATCTGGGAAAGTTTGAGAACAGCTACATCCACCAGCTCTCCGGCGGAATGCGCCAGCGCGTTGCCATCGCGCGCGCCTTGGCGACCGAGCCCGACGTTCTACTGATGGACGAACCCTTCGCCGCTCTCGACGCTCAAACGCGCGACCTGCTGCACGACGAACTGGAGCGCATCTGGAGGAATACGGGCCGCACGATTATCTTCGTCACCCACAACGTGCGCGAAGCGGTTCGCCTGGGAGACCGCGT
>JAICJP010000325.1 GCA_025928375.1 Candidatus Sulfotelmatobacter sp. | reverse complement strand
GCAGGGAACACATATCCCGTCAGGAACTCTTCCCGCAGATCTTCGACAATCACTTTGCTGGCGCCGGTCGCATAAGCCTTCTCCACCACGGCTTCGATGTCTTCACCCTGGCCCACATCGCCCACCATGGCGATGACTTCATAAGAATAGTTTTCTTTGAGCCAAGGAATAATGATGGAAGTGTCGAGTCCACCGGAATACGCAAGAACGACTTTTTCAGGCATGAGCGCTCCTTGCAGGCAGGCGAACCGCGCCTCCCAGCAACAAATAAAGAATGGATTTTTGAACGTGCAGCCGGTTTTCGGCCTGATCGAAGATCGCGGAGTTCTCGCAATCCATGACCTCGTCTGTGACTTCTTCGCCGCGATGCGCTGGCAGGCAATGCATGAACAGCGCATGCGGCGCTGCTTCCGCCATCAATTGCTTGTTCACCCGATAAGGCTCAAAAATCGCCGCCCGTTGTTTCGCCTCGTGCTCCTGCCCCATGCTGGCCCACGCGTCCGTATAGATCGCATCAGCCCCCGCGACCGCAGCGCCAGGGTCCGTCAGAAATTCAAGTCGCGCACCGGTCTGCTTTGCCAATTTCCTGGCGTCGGCAACAATCTGCGGATTACAACCGTAGCCTTTCGGTGTCGCAATGCGGATCGACGATCCCAAACAGGCGCACGTCAGCAGTAGCGAATGCGCTACGTTGTTGCCGTCTCCCACATACGCCAGCGTGATCTTCTTGAGATCGCCGAAGCGTTCCTGCAGCGTGAGATAGTCAGCCAGAGCCTGGCAGGGATGCTCCAGATCGCTCAGCGCATTGATCACCGGTACCGACGCGTGGCGTGCCATGCCTTCGATCGTCTCGTGCGCGAACGTGCGCAGCACGATGACATCGATCCACCGCTCCAGGTTCTGCGCGATGTCGCTCAGTTTCTCGCGCGCATCCAGTTTGCTGCGCGATTGATCCACGAACATGGCGCTTCCGCCCAGGCTGATCATGCCGGATTCAAACGTGATCCGCGTTCGTAGCGAGGGTTTCTCGAAGAACATCACCATCTGCTTGCCCGCAAGCGCCCGCTGAAATACCGATGGTCGTGCCTTCATCAGTTCCGCCAGATGCAGAACCGCATGCACTCCCTCGGGACCAAGATCGCGGGTAGAAATCAGATCTGAACACCAAAAGATCCCGGGAACTGTATCCGGTGCCAGCGGTGTCCGGTTGTGTAATTGAGTATTCAACGTCTCTCCTCTTTCTTTATGTTGGGACAGCCGTCTCGGCTGTCCAGTGTCGAGCGAAGCTCGACAGTTGCTAACCACGAGCCCGAAAACTCACGCGCAAGTCACCTCGGTCCCGCAATTCAACTTGGTTAAATAAAACTGTGGGAGCGCCTCCGCTTCCGCCGCTGGCAAAATCCGCACCCGCCCCACTCCCTGCTTCAAAGCTTGCGTGCACGCTGCCAGTTTCGGCAGCATGCCCCCGCTGACGATCGATCCGGCAGCAAGATCCTGCGCCTGTTTTGTGCTCAACCAGGGAATCACCGTGCCCGACGCGTCTTTAACTCCCGGCACGTCGGTGAGAAAAATGAGCGCATTGGCGTGACATGCAGCCGCACAGGCGGCGGCCATTTCGTCCGCGTTCACGTTGTAGTACTCGCCGTCAGCGCCGAGCGCCAGCGAAGCCAGAACAGGGATTCCGCCCTGCTGCCACAAAGCCTCAATCCAGCACGGCTCCGCAAAACAGATTTCACCCACGAATCCCACATCGTTGCCCTCAACCTGCTTGCGTCGCGCCCGAAAGCTCATGCCATCTCCGCCGCAGAATCCAACGGCAGGCATGCCCGCGGCCTGGATCGCCGCCACCAGTTTCTTGTTGACCATTCCCCCCAGCACCATCAGCGCCACATCCCGCGTCTCGGCATCCGTGACCCGCAGCCCGCTCACAAACTGGCTCGGCTTTCCGAGTTGTTTCAGAACCCGAGTCAGCGCCGTGCCGCCACCATGAACCACCGCCACGCGATGCCCGTCCTGCGCCAATTCCGCAATGGCGCGCGCGCATTTGCGCAGGGTTGCGCCGTCTTCCAGCGCCGCGCCTCCGATTTTGATGACAATGGTCACTGCAGTCCTTCTTCCTCGCCCCACCCGTACATCAGATTCATGTTCTGCACCGCTTGCCCCGCCGCACCCTTGAGCAGGTTATCGATGCAGGAGATCAACACCAATCGTCGCCCGTCGTCCGCCAGGCAGAATCCCAGATCGCAGTAGTTCGTGTGCAACGAGAACTGCACCTGCGGCAGCTTCGGCGTCGCGAAGATCCGTACCCACCGCTTGCCGGAATAGAAGTTGCGATAGCAGGCTTCCACTTCCAGCGGCGTCATCGTCCGGTTCAGCTGAACGTAAACGGTGGAGAGGATCCCGCGCGGAATCGGCAGCAAGTGCGGCGTGAATGTCAGTTCCGGCCCATCCAATCCAAGTTGCTCTACGATTTCTCCGAGGTGGCGATGGTTGAACACCGAGTACGCGGAAAAATTGTCAGCCACCGACACGAAATGCGTTTTCGACGTCGGCTCTTTTCCCGCGCCGGATACGCCCGACTTCGAATCGGCAATGATCCCCCGGCTGCGATCCACCACTCCGGCTTTCACCAGCGGCGCAAGCGACAAAATCACGGATGTGGCATAGCATCCGGGATTCGCTATCAGATCGGCATTCGCAATCCGGTCCGCGTTGAGCTCCGGTAAGCCGTACACCGCCCGATCCGTGAGTTCCGCCGCACTTAACGCATCCGAGTCTTGAAATCCATAAATGGCCCGGTGCTGCTCGTCCTTCAGGCGCCACGCCCCGCTCAGATCGATTACACGCAGTCCCTGCGCCATAGCCTCCGGCACCAGCGAGCGCGATATTTCATGGGGCGTCGCCAGAAACAGCAACTGCACTCCTTGTTGTTTCAGGCTGGCCCATGAGAGCGACTGGAGCGGGTAGCCGCCGTTCCCGCACAGGGCAGGGAAGACCTCGGCCAGATCCGTCGGGCCGCCATCCTGCGAAGGGCGACGCAGCAGCACAGGCTTCTCCAGCTGTGCATGGCGCACGAGAATTCGCGTCAATTCCAGCCCGGAATAGCCCGTCGCCCCCAGAACCGCAGTTTTGAGTTTCCCCGACATCACCCCAGCATTTCCTCGATGCGGCCGGCCAGCGTGCGCGCCTGATCTTTATCCGGGCACACGATCAGGATCGTGTCATCTCCCGCGATGGTTCCGACCATCTCCGGCCAATCCGCTTCGTCGAGCGCCGCGGCCACTGGTTGGGCGCTGCCCACAATCGTCTTGATGACCAGCAGATTCTGCGCCGAGCGGATATCCAGCACGAATTCGCGAACCAGGCGCGACACTGGCGGCAGCGCCACTCCCGCGCCGTTTTCACCCTGGGGGAGGGCATATCCATGCGCTGTCTTGCTGAGATTCAGGTCACGGATGTCGCGCGAGAGTGTGGCCTGTCCCACTTTGAATCCGCGCCGCCGCAGGTGCCTTTGCAGGTCCTCCTGGCTGGCTACCGATCCGTGCTTCAGGACATCCAGAACCGCGCGCTGTCGCAAGCTTTTATTCATAATGAATAATTATTCACAAAAATGAATAATTATGTTGTTATCTTACGGACCTTCCCCCAAATGTCAAGGGCAGTACCGCACATTTACGTAACTTTTCGAAGTCTTGCCGATTTCGCCGCGGGTTTGAAAACTGCCCGCGCTCGCTCCGGGCTTGGTAGACTACTGCGCGGTACAGAGCGCCATCCGCACGGGAGAAGGAATGAACTCGAAGCCAACGCTGGGGGCAGAACTGATCGCCGAGTTCCTGGGCACATTCGTGTTAATCCTGTTCGGCACGGGCGTCGTGGCCATGGTTGTGCTGTTCCCCACACACAATCCGGGCGAGACGATTCATGGCGGCTTCACAAACATCACACTCGGCTGGGGACTGGGGGTAACGATGGGAATCTATATCGCGGGGAAAGTCTCCGGAGCCCACCTCAATCCCGCCGTGACCCTGGCCTTTGCCATATTCCGGAAATTTCCTTGGGCAAAAGTAATTCCGTATTCCCTGTCGCAAACCGCGGGAGCTTTCGCCGCTGCCGCCGTCGTGTTTTGGAACTATCATCCGGCTTTCGTGCAGGTCGACCCCAACCTGGAAAGGACGGCCGGCATCTTCACCACCTTCCCCGCTTTTGCTGGCCTGCCCCAGGCGGGATTCCTCGACCAGTTCATCGGCACGGGCTTGCTGGTGCTGCTGATCTTCGCCATCATCGACGAATTTAATATGCCGCCGGGCGCAAACCTGGTGCCCGCCATGATTGGATTGGTAGTGGTCGCCATCGGCATGAGCTTCGGCGGGATGCATGGATACGCCATCAACCCCGCCCGCGATTTTGGCCCGCGCCTGTTCGCCGTCATTGCGGGATTCAAAAACAACGGCATGACTGACGGCACTCACGTATGGTGGATCCCCGTTGTAGCTCCCTTGCTAGGCGGCTTGGCTGGAGCCGCACTCTACGATTTCGGTATTCGCCGTTACCTTCGAAGAGACGTTGTTCTCAACGTCTCTGCCGAAATCGAAAAGGGGGATGCGTGAAATACATCTTGGCACTGGATCAGGGCACCACCAGCTCTCGCGCCCTGTTGTTCGATGAAGCTGGTGCCATCCGCACCGTTGCCCAACGCGAGTTCGAGCAAATCTTTCCCCAGCCCGGATGGGTTGAGCACAATCCCGAGCACATTGTTTCTTCGCAAATCGCTGTCGCTCGTGAAGCTCTTGAGAAAGCAGGTGCCAGCGCCAAAGACATAGCGGGCATCGGCATTGCCAATCAGCGCGAGACCACGCTCCTGTGGAACCGCAACACCGGACAGCCCATTCACAATGCGATTGTCTGGCAGGATCGCCGCACCGCCGATTTCTGCGAGCGCTTGCGCAACGCGGGACATGGCGAGCCCATTCAGCAGCGCACGGGCCTTCTGATCGATTCCTATTTCTCCGCCAGCAAGATCTCCTGGATGCTCGACAATGTCCCTGGCGCCCGCAAGCTCGCTGACGCCGGCAAATTGGCATTCGGAACAGTGGACACGTGGCTGGTCTACAAGCTGACCCAGGGGCGGGTCCACGCCACGGATATCAGCAATGCCTCCCGCACCATGCTGTTCAATATTCACGCCCGCGATTGGGATGAGGAACTCTTAAAGGTTTTCGATGTTCCCCGGTCCGTGCTGCCGCAAGTTCGCTCCTCCAGCGAAATCTATGCTGAGGTGAGTGGCATCGAGGGT
>JAICJP010000374.1 GCA_025928375.1 Candidatus Sulfotelmatobacter sp. | reverse complement strand
GAGAGCGCGATATACAAATCCACAGATGCGGGCGAGAGCTGGAACAAAGTCGCCTCGGGCCTGCCCAAGGTGGATATGGGCCGCATTGGCTTGGCCGTGTCGCCGGCGGACCCCAATGTGATTTACGCGAGCATCGAGGCCGCGGATGGGAAGGGCGGGATCTTCCGCTCCTCCGACAAGGGAGCGACGTGGGAGCGCCGCAACGAATTCGATCAGGGCGCGATGTACTACGCCCGAATCGTGGCCGATCCCAAGAACGTGGATCGCATTTTCGTGATGAACGTGGAATTGCGGGAGTCGCTCGATGGCGGCAAAACGCTCCACAAAGTGAATGAAGTGAATCATCACGGCGACAATCATGCGATCTGGATTGATCCCGACAATACCCAGCACTGGCTGCTGGGCTCAGATGGCGGCATGTACGAGACGTGGGATGATGCCAAATCATGGGAGTTCAAAGCGAATCTGCCGACGGTGCAGTTCTACGACATAGCCGTGAGCCATGAGGCGCCCTTTTATCACGTTTGTGGCGGAACACAGGATAACTTCTCCTGGTGCGGTCCGGCGCGCACTCGCGATGTAAACGGCATCATGAACTCGGATTGGTATGTGACTACCGGAGGCGATGGGTTCCGGTCACAGGTCGATCCCGAAGATGCAAACACGGTTTATTCGGAATCGCAATATGGGGTGCTGGTCCGCTACGACAAGGCGACCGGACAGGAACTGTTGCTGCAACCGCAGGAAGGAAAGGGCGAACCGCCGCTGCGCTGGAACTGGGATTCACCCATCACCATCAGCCCGCACTCACACATGCGACTCTATTTCGCGGCGAACAAGCTTTTCCGCTCAGACGATCGCGGCGATACATGGAAGGCAATCTCAGGAGATCTCACGCGGCAGATTGATCGCAACAAGTTACCGGTGATGGGAAGAGTCTGGGGCCCGGATGCGGTGGCAAAGAATTCTTCGACTTCGTTCTACGGCAATATTGTGGCTCTTGCAGAATCGCCGGAGAAAGAGGGACTGATCTACGTCGGCACCGACGATGGATTGATTCAGGTGACCAGCAATGGCGGCGGGAACTGGACGAAGTACGAAACCTTTCCTGGCGTGCCCGGTAAAACTTACGTCAGTCGTCTGGCGGCATCCAACTTCGATGCGAACACCGTCTACGCGGCATTCGACAATCATAAGGATGAAGACTTCAAACCGTATCTGCTGAAGTCAACCGACAGCGGCAAATCGTGGACCTCGATCGCCAGCGATCTTCCAGACAATGGCCCGGTGCTGGGCTTCGCCGAGGACACCGTCAATCCGAATCTGCTGTTTGCGGGAACAGAATTTGGGCTCTATTTCACGATTGACGGGGGACATCACTGGGCGCGTCTGAAGGGCGGATTGCCTGTCATTCCTGTGCGGGACATCGTCATCCAGCCGCGCGAAAACGATCTCGTGATCGCGACCTTCGGGCGCGGATTCTATGTGCTGGATGACATCACGCCTCTGCGCCAGATGAAAGCAGACAGCGTGGACCAGGCCGCAGCCGTGTACCCCGTACGGGATGCGCTCATGTATATCGAGCGGCGCCCGCTGGGCGGGCCGAAGAAGGGTTTTCAAGGCGACGCGTTCTACAGCGCGGAGAATCCGCCGTACGGCGCCGTTTTTACCGCCTACTTGAAAGAGAAGGTCAAGACCAGGAAGGAAAAGCGGCAAGAGGCCGAAAAAGACGCGGCCAACAAAAACCAGACGCTTCCCTACCCTTCCAACGATGAACTGCGGGCAGAAGCGCAGGAACCTAAACCGGAAGTTTACTTTCTGGTATACGACGACAGTGGCCAGGCGATCCGGCGGGTAGAGGGCGGAACGGACGCCGGCTTTCAGCGCGCAGCCTGGGATTTGCGCTACCCGGCGGCCCGGGTGAAGAGACAGCACGAAGAATCGGATGAGGATTTCCCCGCCGCCGCCGATCAAGGGCCTCTTGTTGTCCCCGGCAGCTATTCCGTACGGATGTTCGAAAAAATAGATGGTGTGATAACGGAGGTCGCGGGCCCGCAATCGTTCAAAGTATCTACAGAGAATTCATCGTCGATGAGCGCTGCTGATCGCACCGCACAGCAAGAATTCTTGAAGAAAGTGGCGCGGCTCTACCGTGCCCTATATGGCGCAACCCGCACTGCGGAAGATGTTCAAGACCGTCTCAAGCAGATTCGCGACGCCCTGCGGGAAATTCCGGGCGCCGAGAAACAACTCGGCGCTGTTGCCGATGCGATCCAGCAGCGCGATCGCGAGATTCTCCGCGCTTTGCGTGGCGATCAGGAGATTGCGAAACGGAATGAACCCGTGCCCTCATCCATCAACGACCGCATCGATTCGATTATGGAGGGTGAGCGCTTCTCCCTGGCCAAGCCAACGCATTCCCATATCGACCAGTACAACATCGCCGCGGCAGAATTTGGCGATGTGCTCAGCAAGCTTCGGACCCTTGTCGATGTGGATCTGACCAAGCTGGAGAAAGATATGGAAGCGACCGGCGCGCCCTGGACTCCGGGGCGAGTACCGGACTGGTCGGAGAAATAGGACGGCAACGTGAACGCGGGCCTACTGCGTTTTCCCCCTCTGCTCCTCTGCGTCCTGTGGTAAAGAAAGCTCAACACCGAGGACACACAGGAGCAGAGGGATTGGAACCGTTCTTAACATGAGATCGCGAGTTTTTCTTGCAGAACGGTCTTGCCTTCCTGGCTTGACCTTGTGGTAAACTCGCCGCCGACTAGTGCTTGCGTTGTGGGAACGCGGCACAGCCGAGGGGAAATCCTTCTTGTCTTCCGTATCGGGGGTACTGGGGAATGGGCCTCGCGCTTTTGGCTTTGATCTGGCTGATCACTCTGGTCAGCACTTACTTTTTTGTCGCGAAAACCTGGTGGCTTCCGGTGGGCGCCTCCGCCGCAACCGGATTTATCGACCATCAATTCACCGTAACCTTCATCATCATGGGTGTCGTGTTCCTGGCCGCGCAGCTCGGGCTCGGCTACATCGTGTGGAGATATAGGCAGACGCCAAAATCGCCGCCGGTGGCCTACTCGCACGGGAATACAACGATGGAGGTCACGTGGACGGCTCTGACGACCATTCTCTTCATCGGCCTGAACTTAATGGGCAGCCGAGTGTGGGCGAGCCAGCGCTTCGATCCTCCCGAGGCCGGAGCCGTTCCCGTCGAGGTCACGGGCATGCAGTTCGCGTGGTATTTCCGCTACCCCGGAGCGGATGGCAAGTACGGCTCGACCAAGCCGAGCCTTATGGATCCCTCCTCCGGCGGCGAAGCGGCGGTCGGACTTAACACCTCGGACCCAACGGCCAAAGATGACGTCGTCACCGGCACGATGTATCTGCCCGTCGATCGCGAAGTTGATCTGAGCCTGCGCTCGGTCGATGTGATTCACAGCTTCTTCGTTCCCAACCTCCGGTTCAAGCAGGACGCCGTACCCGGGTTGAACATCCACATGCACTTCAAGCCCACCGCGATCGGTGAGTACGAAATCGCATGCGCCGAACTCTGCGGGCTGGGTCATTACAAAATGCATGGCATGGTGCACGTCGTTAGCCAGGAAGATTTCGACAAGTGGCTGGCGGCTCGGGAGGCGGAGAAACAGTAATGGCGACCTCGGCTACTCTTCATTCGCACGCTCCTCAAGGGTTCATCCGGAAATACATCTTCAGCATCGACCACAAGGTGATCGGGATTCAGTACTTTTTTCTGGCGCTCACGGCGGTGTTCGTGGGCATGTTCCTGTCGCTGCTGATGCGCATTCACATGATCTGGCCGAACGCGGCGATTCCGCTGCTGGGCGAGATCAAGCCGGAAACCTATCTCAGCCTGCTCACGATGCACGGCACCATCATGGTGTTCTTCGTGCTGACCACCGCGCCCCAAGGCGGATTTGGAAATTACTTCCTGCCCATCCAGATTGGCGCGCCCGACATGGCATTTCCAGTCCTGAACATGCTCTCGTTCTGGACGACCTTCGTCGGATTCATCGTGATCCTTGCCGCCTTCTTTGTGACTGGCGGAGCGCCGCTGCATGGATGGACCGGCTATCCGCCGCTGAGCGCACTCTCTTCCGCAGGACCGGGTGAGCAACTGGGCGCCGATTTGTGGATCACCAGCATTGCCATTTTTTGTATCGCATCCCTGATGGGAGCGCTGAACTTCATCACCACTACCCTCGATCTCCGCGCCAAGGGCATGACCATGATGCGCATGCCGCTGACCGTCTGGTCATGGTTCATCACCGCAATTCTGGGATTGCTGGCCTTCGGCGTGCTGCTCTCGGCGGGAATTCTCCTGCTCATGGATCGCAACCTTGGTACCAGCTTCTATGTTCCGCTGGTGGTGGTGAACGGCCAGATCATGGGGCACAAGGGCGGATCGCCCCTGCTGTGGCAACACTTGTTCTGGTTCTTCGGCCATCCCGAGGTGTACATCGCGATCCTGCCGGGGATGGGCGTT
>JAICJP010000032.1 GCA_025928375.1 Candidatus Sulfotelmatobacter sp. | reverse complement strand
CGGATCACGGGTGAGGAAAAGTTTGTTCGCGAGATCTTTGCGCAGTGGACCTCATGGCACAAAAGCAACCCGTATCCGATGGGAGTGAATTGGGCGAGCAGCCTTGAGGTTGCGTTCCGAAGCCTGTCCTGGGCCTGGACGTTTTTTTTCTTGCTGGAGTCCCCACTCTTCACAGCTGAGTTGCGACGGAAGTGGAGGGATGCGCTGAGCCTCATGGGGCGTCACATCGAGACCTATTTGTCTACGTATTTCTCCCCGAATACTCATCTTCTTGGGGAGGCATTGGCGTTGTTCTTCCTCGGGACTCTTTTTCCCGAACTCCAGCTGGCCAAACGCTGGCAACGGCGCGGATGGGAGATCCTCAACCGTGAAGCGGCGAGGCAGGTGCGGGGTGACGGATTCTACTTCGAACAATCGACGTACTATCACGTTTATGCGCTGGATATGTTCCTGCATGCCCGGATTCTGGCGGGCCTTAACGGGCTTTCGATTGCGTCGGAGTTTGATCGTACCCTCGAACGCATGCTGGAGGCCATGCTGTTGCTCTGCAGAGGCGGCATTCCGCTGAGCATTGGCGATGATGACGGCGGCAGATTATTTGATCCTCGCCGCAACCACGCAGAGCACATGCTGGATCCTCTCGCTACAGGCGCCGTTCTGTACCGCCGTGGCGATTTCAAGTTCGTGGCCGGGGTGCCACGCGAGGAGACGCTTTGGCTGCTGGGCCTAAAGGGCCTGGCTGATTTCGATTCGGTGCCCGAATCGGAGCCGACCCCCCACTCGACCGCGCTGCCCGCCAGCGGCATCTACTTGATGCACGAATCCTCGGGGCAACAGCTTCAGATTGATGCAGGGCCTCTGGGCGCAGGAAGCGGAGGACACGGCCATGCCGATGCCCTCAGCATAGGGCTTGTGCGACAAGGTCATAATCTGCTGCTGGATCCGGGAACGTTCGAGTACGTCGGCGACAGTGGCGAACGCGCTCGCCTGCGCGGCACTCGTGCGCATAACAGCGTTGAAGTGGACGGGCAGGGTCAATCCGATCCCACAGGCCCTTTCTCCTGGAGCCGTTTTCCCAACGTCAAAGTGGAAAAATGGATTGTCGGTCAGGAATTCGATCTCTTTCACGCAACTCAGGATGGGTATTCGCGGTTACCCTCTCCCGTGCTACACCATCGCTGGGTATTTCATGCCAGGGATTCGTTTTGGCTGGTGCGCGACGTGGCACAAGGAAGCGGATCTCACCAGTTGGACGTCTCCTGGCACCTCGGCCCGACTCTGCGTCCCGAAAACTCGAGCCCGTTTGTATTCAGTAGTGGACGCAGTGACCTGGCGTTGCTCACCCCTGAGGGGCATGCATGGTCGCAATCTGTGGGCCGGGAATATTGCTCTCCGGCTTATGGCAAGAGAATGGGCGCAAGTGTGATCACCTTTGGCACGCACACCGAGCTCCCAGTGGATTTTGTCACTTTGGTAATCGCTGGTGAGCAAGCTCAGCTGGATCTGGGGCAGCTCACGAGGAATAACGATTCCATTCCGGCAAAGACCTCCGGCTATCGTTATCGCAATTCGCGCCAGGAGCACGCTTTCTTCTTCGCCGCCCACCAGGGCTCGTGGAAGTTGGATTGCTGGGGCAGCGACGCCGAGTTTCTGTGGTGGCGATTGGATCGCACCAGAGATGAATACACGCTTGTCTTGTGCAATGGTTCCTATGTGGATGCGGGCGGACGTCGAGTGCTCACCTGCGGAAAGACGGTGAGCTATGCTGAGGTAGTGAGCTCGGTTGGTAAGGTTGAACTCTTCTCCTCGGACCGGGAAGGCATTGTGCTTGAGGAGTCTCTCGACCGGGTGTGGGCCGAACGAGAGCTAACGGCGCCGGACGGCGATCAGAAGCGGATGGGTAACTAGTCATGTGCGGAATCTGCGGCGTCTTCTGTTCGGACCGGACGCAACACGCGAATCGCGAAGCGCTGGCGGCAATGAACCGCCAGATTGTGCACCGTGGTCCCGACGATGATGGCTTTTTTGTCGAAGACAACATCGGTCTCGCTATGCGCCGCCTCAGCATCATCGATGTTCAAGCTGGCCACCAGCCGCTCAGTAATGAACTTGGCAGCATCTGGATCGTCTTCAACGGCGAAATCTACAACCATCAGGACTTGCGCAAGGATCTTGAAATGCGCGGTCATCGCTATCGTACCCACAGCGACACCGAAAGCATCGTCCACCTGTATGAGGAGTATGGGACGAAGTGTGTCGAGCACTTGCGTGGAATGTTCGCCTTTGCCATCTGGGACAGACCGAGAAAAACTCTGTTCATCGCGCGTGACCGGCTGGGCATTAAGCCGCTGTACTATCGATACGACGGTCGCACATTGCTCTTCGGCTCCGAAATCAAAACAATCCTTGCGTATCCGGGAGTGCATCCCGAGTTCGACAGCAGCACACTAGCTGAATACCTCGCATTCGGTTACCTCAGTGGCGAACAGACCATGTACGCGGGCATTCGCAAGTTGATGCCCGGGCACACTCTCAGTGTTGACGAGAGTGGAGAACTGCAAATTCGCCAATACTGGGATTTGACCATCAATGCCGATGACGGAAGCCGGCCCGCCGCGTCTTACGTCAGCCAATATCGCGAGCAGCTGGAACAATGCGTTGCCAGTCACCTCATGAGCGATGTCCCGCTCGGTGTCTTTTTAAGCGGTGGCCTGGACTCGAGCGCGATCGCAGCGCTCACTACAAAAATCCGCAAAGAACCCATTGAAACGTTCTCGGTAGGCTACGGCGAGGAAGCCTTCAGCGAACTGCCGTATGCGAGATCGGTGGCGGAGCATTTGCGATCGAAACATCACGAAGTTCATCTCAGCCGGGATGAATTCTTCCAAACCTTGCCGCGACTGATCTGGCATGAAGACGAACCTGTGGTTTGGCCCTCCAGCGTATCGCTTTACTTCGTCGCCCGGCTCGCCAGGGAACGCGTCACCGTGGTCCTGACGGGCGAAGGCAGTGACGAAACTTTAGGCGGCTACACCCGTTATGCTTGGACCCTGCTGAACACGCGCATGGACCGCGTGTACCGCACTATGACCCCGGGCTCGCTGCGTCGCATGCTGCGGGAACGGCTGGTTGGCTCTCGGCTTTCCGGGGCCCTGAAGCGCAAGCTGGAGCACACTTTCCTGGGGCGAGATGGCGCTTCCTGGCCATCTTTCTACTTCGACAACTTCTATTCCGCTTTTTCCGACGCGGAACAGGAAAGATTACTCACTCCAGAGGCCGCCGCAGCCGCGAATGATGCTTACGCGGCGTCAATGTACCACTGGGAGAAGTCTTCAGGAGACCTTCTGCATAGATTGCTGTATACCGACATCAAGACCTATCTGGTAGAGCTTCTGATGAAGCAGGATCAGATGAGCATGGCAGCGTCGGTGGAGAGCCGCGTGCCTTTTTTGGATCATGGATTGGTCGAGTTCACGGCCAGAATACCTTCGAAACACTCGATCGATGGAATGGCGGGGAAGTCCATCCTGAAAGCCGCGGTCAAAGATCTGCTACCCAGTTCAATTGTGTACCGCAAAAAAATGGGATTTCCGACTCCGTGGGCCTACTGGCTGGAAGGGACAACCATGGATCATATACAAGAACAATTGACTGAGCCTCGAACTTTGGAACGCGGTCTCTTCCGGCCCGAGGCGATCAACCGGATTATTGCCGAACACCGGGCAGGGCACCGAGATCACGGTAATCGCATCTGGCGCTTGCTCAACCTCGAGTTATGGTTCAGAGTCTGCCTGGAGCAGGCATCGCTCGATGATCTGGTACAACCAGGACACGCCATAGCGTACTGACAAAGTACGTGTGATGGAGAACGATACGGCCGTATTGGGACACCGGTGACCTAGCTTGACAGAAGCTTCGAATGGCGGGACTGAAACAGTTGCGAAACCACAAACGGGAGGCGGTAAACATGCTCGCCCCCTTCTGACGAGTATAGCTGCGCGAATCTTACCTGGTACTTGGCTGAAAAGCCTGCGGAGTTATCGAAACCTTGATGCAGCCCAGCGTCCGCTTTATCTCAAACTGAGGCTGCTGGACGTTATCGGCAGAGGACGCGGCAACAGGAGGGCTCCAAGCTCAGCCCGTCGTATTTTATTCGTGTGCTTTGGAAACCGTATGCGAAGTCCCATGTGCGAAGCCCTGATGAGAAAGGCACTAGGTGCGGAGTTGCGGTGCTTCGGCGTCAGATCCGCTGGCTTGCATGCCGTTCCGGGCATTGCCGCGCATCCCTGGGCTTTGGCATCTGCGCGCGAGTTCGGGCTCTCTCTGGATGATTACCGCGCGCAATTGCTGACTGCCGAAATGGTCCAGGAGGCGGACGCGATCTTCGCCATGGATTATCAAAACGAGGTGGAGTTGCTCTCTGCTTATCCAGTCGCCCGACAGAAAATTTTCATGCTGGGAGCCTATGTGGGTGGTGTGCATCGCCACTTGGAAATTGCCGATCCGTATTATGCAACTCCGGAGCAGACCCGGAATTGCTATCAGGTTCTGGAACGATGTATCCATGAACTTGCTGCTGACGTTTTGAACGATTTAAAGGAAAAAGCGGCAGACGACCCGGCCCGTGTGCCTTGCAATGCGAAACATGAGTCGTAAACCTTCATGAAAAAGCCCGTCCTCATTCTGGGAATGGTTCCGCGAATCACGACCACGGTCGCAAGGTCGCTTGCCCTGCATGGAATCCCCACCGATGTGGCGACGTTCTCTAGCATCGAACGTAACGTTGGATCCCGGGCGATCCGTAATTTCTGGCAGGTACCTAACCCTGACATTTCCTCCCTGGATTTTGTGGACGCAATCCGCACCTTGATTCGAGAGAATCACCACGGCATGCTCATCCCTGCCAATGATCTCGCGCTCTCTGCGACAGTTGAGCATTACGATTCCTTCAAGGATTTAGTTCATATCGCGTGTCCCCGGCCGGAGATCACCCGCCGAGTTCTGGATAAGGGTCAGACGTTGGAGGCGGCGCGACGATGCGGAATGCGAATACCGCGAACTTTTCTCGTGTCCAGTTCGGCGGAGTTGTCCGAGATTGCTCGAGATTTAAATTTTCCAATCGTGCTGAAGCCCAGCGAGAAGAAACCGGCAGATGAGTTCAAGACCTGTGTGCTCGACGATCTGCAAACGGTTCAGCAACGGTTCCACACTTCCCGCCGCTTCATACCACCGATGCTGGTGCAGGAGTTTTGTGCGGGCGAAGGCGTCGGCATTGAACTCCTGATGCACGGCGGAGAGCCGGTCGTAGCCTTTCAACATCGGCGACTGAAGGAACTTCCTCCGGCAGGCGGAGTCGCGGTGGTCGCCATCGCAGAAGCACTCAACCCTGAATTGTTGTACTCCTCCGTGCAGTTGCTCCGCGCCTTGAAATGGGAAGGTGTCGCGATGGTCGAGTTTAAGGTCGATGCCATCACCGGCACTGCCACTCTGATGGAAGTGAACGGGCGATATTGGGGAACCATCTCGTTACCTCTCCTGGCGGGACTCGATTTTCCGCTTTACCACTGGGCTCTGGTCCACGGTGAGGTTCCAGAAATTCCAGCGACTTACCGGATTGCGACCAAATGGCGCTGGAGTGCTGGCTGGATCTCCCGCTGGCATGACCTGCTGCTTGATGCACTGCGCGGATCGGTTGATCGCCGGCTTGTGCTGGAGGAATTAAAAGATATCCCGAGTGATTTCACTCCGTCGATTTGCGACGCGTTGTTTTCGGCCGATGACCCCATGCCGGTCATTCTCGAATGTCTCCGGACTATCAAGGATCTGGCCATCTCTGATATGCGAAGAGTTCTCCGTGTAAGACGAACTCCACCAGCGGCTGCCAAGAACATCTCGGCCTTGACAACACTCACCACGAACCTACGAGAGGCTGGAGATGCGAAGATTGACTCGCGCCGTTAAGGGAGCAACAGACGTCCGCTGGGGCAGAAGACGGCGGGCCCCATCTCATAGTGTTCCCGTTGACGCCGACGTGTGAATTGAAAGGCAATCCCGCATGAGCATTGCTGAACGAACGATGAATGCAAGCACGCAATCCGCATCGATGGTTGTCATGACCGATTGCGGTGGCTTGGAGGTCATCGATCGGTGGGCCGACAAATGGCGAAAATTATGCCATGATGCGGTGAATGAGCAGCCCTTCTATCGCCCGGAATGGATTCGCGCCCATATCCGGGCGTTTACGCCCCAGGCAAAAATTTTCCTTCTGACGGTTACGTGTGAGGGGCAACTGCTCTTGGTTTTGCCTCTTTTACAGGAAAGGTCAGTATTCGATGGCGTGCCCTTGCGAACCTTGCGTGCGCCGGTCAACAGCCATGCCCTGCGATTCGATGCCGTTCGGCATGCGAGTGCTGAAGGCGAAGCAGCCGTTTTGGCGGCGTGGAATCATTTGCGGCAACGTCGCGACTGGCAGTTGCTGTCTCTTCCGCAAGTTCCGGAAGGAGCAGTGCTCTCAGATCTGGTTCGTGCGGCCAGCCAGAGCGGATTTTACGTAGGCGAGTTGCCAATGGAGCAGAATCCGTATGTACCACTTCCGTTCGATCCCGCTGCCCTCAACACGCTCCCCATCAATGCGCGCTTAAGAAGTAAGCTGCGTCATATAAGCCGTGAACTGCAGTCGCAAGGTGGCGAGCTGAAACTTTCGCGCGTCGAGAACGCAGCCCCGTCCGTCTTGCAGCGCTTCTATGATCTGGAAGCCTCTGGTTGGAAAGGAGAGGAAAAGAGTGCCATTGCCTGCAATGCAGACACTCGCCAGTTCTACGACGAGATTGCAGTAGAGGCCGCACGCTTTGGTTATCTTTGCATCTATTCGCTGGAACTGAATGGCGAGTTGCTGGCATCGCATTTCGGTCTTTCTCTGAAGGGACGCTATTATTCACCGAAGATTGCTCACGACGAGAAGTTCCCGCAATATGCTCCTGGCCATCTCATCGTGCGGGAGATTTTGCAGGATTGCGCAGCTCGGCATATTCCGGAATACGACATCACTGGCGTTGTCGATGATTGGAAGTCGAAGTGGACGTCGCAAAGCAGAACGAAGTTTAAATATTTCATCTTCCGTCCTGGGTTTCCCGCAGGCTTGGCCTACGCGATTCGATTCCGGATGAGGCCGCTGGTGAAGAAACTCCTTCAACGTGCCTAGCACGAGCGCTGCTTTACCCCTGATTCCCGAGTTCTTTGTTTGCGTCCACTCTATCCCTGAGTCGGTTTGTCCTTGGGCTTGCGGGCAACGTTGATTTTGTGAAGTACGCTCCAGGCGCCTGCGGGAAGGTTTTCTCTCAGCCACGATTTTGCCCGGCGGGCATGGTCCAGGCTTCTGAGGTAGGCTGCTCCTTTGCTACGCGGCCTGGCGAAGCTGAGATTGAAATAATCGTCCCGCTCCGCTCCCCATCGCTTCTTGAATTCGTCGGTGCCGCCGAGAAAATCGTAACGACGAATGCCCTGGCTGATAAGATTCCGGATCACTTGGCTGCGTAAGACAAATCCCACGCTGTCGCTGGCATATTCTGCATCAAAGCCTTCCTGCAAGCAGAACACGGCTGTCCCGTGCCGAAATCCGAACTGTGCGGCGACCACTTTCCCATTCAACTCCAGCACCCAAAATTCCAGGAGGTTCTTTTGCAGCAGGGACCGCGCCAACTCACCGTAAAACCGGCGCCGGGCAGGCACATGGAGCGTCCCGGGCAGACCTCTCGCCTGCCAGCTTTTGCGGTGGAGTTCGTAAAGAACTTGAAGGAGGGCATCCAGTTCCTGTGGGTCTTCGCATTTGCCAATGCGCACTGAATATTTCTTTTCCAATCGCCGGGAGCGCGGGCCGACCTTGGCGCGTTCGTTGGACGAAAGCTGCTTCAGATACTGCTCCCAGGTTTCCGGCAGTGCAATTGCCGAGGCGGGACTATTCGTCTCAAAGGTCAACCATCCCTTTCGCTCGAGTACTTGCCGAAGGGCCGCAACTCCGGGAGATTGAGCCGGCATGAGATTGAAGTAGCCAACGTCCCATCGTTGTTTCTGTGTCTCGAGAATGTCAACCAGAGCTTCTGCGAAATCGGATTCGAAGCCAGGTCGCACCGGTAAGTCAAGATTGTCCGAATCCTGGCTCCCATCACTCATTAGGCGCAAGATGCGCAACGGAATCGCTCCCGCAGAGGCTGACGTCAAAGACAGACCGGCAAAACCCACCAGGGATGAGTCCACGAAGGCGCCAATAGCCAGAAGGTCCTGGTGCTGCCCAAAACTCCGCCACCAGGACAGAAGCCACTCCGGCGTAGAGAACGTCGTGGCAAATGGATAGCCCGCCAGCAGATCTTCCCACTGGCTGCGCAGTTGTTCCAACTGTTCCAAGGAATTGTAAGTTTGGGTAGACACTTTGCCGGTCGTCATCGTTCAGGGCCGATTCACGGGGGTAGTTGCGTCATAAATGCCGAAAATCACGTTCATGCCGTGACCCTCAAGGTCAATTTCTTGCAGGCACTTTTGCTCAGCAATGTCGTAAAGCCCAAGGTGGGTCGGCTTGCTCTTATTCTGGAATCCCTTTTTGATCCACAAAACATTTTCCATGAACATGGTTTTCCGCACGCGTGTGAATCCGACCCAGATGCGACGTTCGTCGATTGGCAGAATGCCTCGGCACCAGCCGAGCAATATGTTTTCATGCTGCGAATTTCGGTGGATTTCATGCAGGTCGACGATACGTTCAACTTGCAGCGATTGCGGGTTTGCGATCACGATCCGTCCATCCACGGTCGTGAAATAAAGTTGTCCATTCCAGAGCAGACCGTCATGCGGTCTTTGTACTTCGATATTGATCCGCAATCCCGGGCGAGTCAGGCAAATGGCATCTCTTTGCTGGAGACGCGTCACCCAGACGTCGTCCGCCAATTCAAACGCTGCATTGGGATGCGAGTCATGAGGCTTCGTGCTTTCCACTTTGCGGTAATCGACCTCAGGAGAAAAACGCGACCACGGATCTTTGCCTAGTACATTCCAATAGTTGAGGACCTTGCCCTCCGGCGTGAACTTCACGACCATATCCAAGCCCGTAACTGCAACCAGCAAGTTGCCATCGCGCGTCGGAGTGACGTGATGAAGATCGTTGAAGCAGGGCAGCGAAACGTAACTGATGCGCCTGAATTCCGGCATTTCGTATACCAGAACTTCGGTTGAAGTACAGGTATAGAATCTGTTCCCGACAATTGTCGAAGTCTTGAAAACGTTAGACGTCTCCTCACTGGCGCGGGCTTCCGGGGGGCTCTTGTACTCGACCTTCAACTCCGATGCGTCGCTGGTAGGGTCGAGGCGCAAGATAAGCGCGGCTTCATACAAGCGTTGTTCTTCTTCGTTCTTGAACAACAGCTTGCGCTGTCGACCTCCGGTCAAGTAGAGAGAACTCATCGCCCCAATGGCCGTCCGATGCCTGATTGCCCCGAATTATCTGAGAGCGCCACCTGATGTGCCCGGGAATTGCATGGCGTTTTGATCATGGCACAATTTGTAACGCGTTGGTTGGATACAGCATCGGCACATCGTGAATGCAAGGGGGCCTTAGTCCGTGTTGGCAGCATGTGACTATGATCTTGTGGCGCTATTTAGCCTGCTCAAAGTGCGGTTCAAGTATGGCGAGCAATTCATCCTTGAGAAAAGGCCCGCAGGCCAGCAAGCCAGAAAGAAGTGGATCGCGTCGATTGGCCACCAGTCTGGTCTTCTCGAGAGTGGAGACAAAGCCGCCGGCGCTTTCTACCAAGGCCACGCCCGCGGCAACATCCCACTCATTTTTCGGAGTCAATGTGAATGTGATATCAGCGCGCCCTGCGGCCACAAGCGCCAATTTGTAGGCGACGGAGCCCATGGCTTGGATGCGGTAGTCTCCGCCTTGAAACTGTTCCCACTCGCCTCGTTTCATCTCGCTGCGGCTGGCCAAAATCAGTGAGCCGCGCAAAGCGGTTCGTAGGCTCGGCCGTGCGGGCGCGCCGTTGTAAGTGATTCCGCAATCGAGTGCGCCGAGGATGGTTTCATTTGTGGCGGGATTGCAAATACCGCCTGCCACCGCGCGTCCATTCTCGACGAAAGCGACCGAAACACAGAATTCGGGAATGCCCTGCACGAATTCGCGGGTGCCGTCGAGGGGATCGACCACCCACACCCGGCTCTTCTCCAGCCGCGAAATGTCGTCCACGCTCTCTTCCGAAAGCCAACCCTCGCCTTGGCGCAACAGATTCTTCCGAAGTACGGTGTCCAACGCGCGATCGGCTTCGGTGACTGGATCGTGTCCGGCCTTAAATTCGGCTTGGATCGCGCCCGGAGTGAACTGCGCGAATACGGCTCGTGCAGCCTCGATTGCGTCAGCGATACGGGTGAGAATCTCGGAATAGCAAGAAGTTATGCAGGTGTTGGTGTTCATTTATACGGGCCAGAGCATGCGGGCCCCCGTAATCAACAGAAGAGCGCAAAGAATCCGACGTAACCAGAGTATTGGGATGCGGGTGGACAGATACGAGCCAACGAGTCCACCGGGAATAGAGCCGATCAGCAATGTCAGGACCAGCCTCGGATCCACATTTCCGAAACGGAAATGGAGAAAACCCGTGACCCCGGTCAGTATAACAGCGTGAACAATGTCAGTTCCGACATTGACCTTGGGCGGGAAGCTATAGAAGAGCAGCAACAACATCATGATGATGCTGCCGGACCCAACAGATGTCATTCCCACTAACACACCGGCGATGGCGCCGATCCCCACCATGCCGGCGAATCCACGCATCGTCGGTGGACGATTTGCCACCCGCTCCTCAATGCGGCGCTGGAAGAGTAACAAGAGGGGGATGATGATGAGCAACACGCCCACCGCAGTCTTGATGAAGTGATTGACGCCTTCCCCATAGACATGGCGGATATACATCAAGGCGTTGACTCCACAGATGGAGCCAGGGACGCTGCCGGCTGCCAGCGCAAGCACCACTTTCCGCCTGACGGTTTCTTTCTTCAGGTGCATCAGGCCAGCCGGCACCTTTGTAAAGAAATTGAAGAGAGCGTCGGAGCCCACGGCTACCAGCGCCGGCACCTTCAATCCAAAGATCAGTATGGGAAGCAGCAGGACACCGCCTCCCACGCCGCTCATTCCGATGAGGATGCCGACGATGAACCCAACCAGGACTTTGAGTACGAACAGTTCCATGGCTGATCAGCCGCGTGCGCTCAGGCAGCGGCCCCGTTTACTCCGATGAACCCCTCCCGCTCCAGATGCAAAATAATCTCCTGAGCGGCTTCCTCCGGAGACCGCTCTCCGGTGTTGATTATTACCTCCGCGTCGGCCGGGACCTCGTACGGATCGGATATGCCCGTAAACTCCTTGAGAATTCCGGCGCGCGCTTTGGCATACAGACCCTTGCGGTCACGCTGCTCGCAGATTTCTACAGGCGTAGCAATGTGCACGAGGATGAACCCACCGTAGGGCTCAATCATTTGCCGAACGTGCTTCCGGGTGGCGTCGTAAGGAGCGATGGGCGCGCAGATCGCGATCCCGCCGTTTTTTGTAATCTCCGAAGCCACGTATCCGATTCGCCGGATGTTAATGTCGCGATGCTCTTTAGAGAACCCCAGTTCGGAGGATAGGTGCTTGCGCACGAGATCGCCATCGAGCAGGGTTACCGGGCGTCCGCCAACTTCCAGAAATTTTGTGAGCAGCACGTTGGCGATGGTCGATTTTCCCGAGCCGGAAAGCCCGGTAAAGAAAATCGTCACCCCTTGCTTGCCGCGAGGCGGGAAACTGCGCCGCAGTTCATGCACAACCTCCGGATAGGTGAACCATCCAGGAATCTCTCGTCCCTCATTCAGCCTTCGCCGCAGTTCCGTGCCCGAGATGTTGAGAACACGGTCTGTGGGCTTTACCTCGTCATCCGGCACGTAGCGATCTTCGGTCTCGAGGTACACCATCATGTTGAAAGGGACCATGGTCACGCCGATGTCGGACTCGTGCTTTTTGAACAATTGCTGCGCCTCATAGGGCCCATAGAACGGCTTGCCATCGGTATCCTTGCCAGGTCCGGCATGGTCGCGTCCCACAATGAAGTGTGTGCAGCCGTGATTCTTGCGGATCAGAGCGTGCCACATCGCTTCCCGCGGTCCGCCCATTCGCATGGCCAACGGCAACAGCGACAGCTTCTGCGTGCCTTGCGGATACTTTGAACTGAGCAACTGATAACAACGCACCCGAGTGTAATAGTCGACATCCCCGGGCTTGGTCATTCCGACGACAGGATGGATCAGAAGGTTGGCTTCAACTTGCTTGGCGGCGCGAAAGGTTAATTCCACGTGCGCCCGGTGCATGGGATTGCGAGTCTGGAAAGCGACCACCCGGCGCCACCCCAGGCGGGCAAATTCTGCGCGCAATTCCGCCGGAGTGAACCGTAGCGTACGGAAATCGTAATGCGAAGGCGCTTGCAGGCCTTCCACTCGTCCCCCGATGTACCACGGGTTCGATTTATTCATGGTGTAGTCGGCGCCCGGATGTGCCTTGCTTGTGCTGTTGAATACGGCCTTGGCCTCAGCCGCGCGATCAGGTTGCCAGATTTCCTCCACATTCAAAACTGCCAGCATGACGCCCTCAGCGTCACGCAGCGCCACTTTGCTGCCGGCACTCAGTTTCCTGGCAAATTCCTCCGTAACATCCAGCGTGATCGGCATGGGCCAAATCACCCCGCTGGCGAGGCGCATGTTGTGGCAAACGCCTTCATAATCAGCTTTGGTCATGAAGCCGCGCAGCGGGGAAAAGCCCCCGGTCATCAACAATTCGAGATCACAGATCTGACGTGCAGTCAGATCCCATGAGGGCCACTCCCGAGAGTGAGCTTTTAATTCGGCAGCTCGCTCCGGAGCCACCATCAAATCCACGAGTTCGCCGCCGTGCGGCGCGATCAAATGACTAGTCGATGCAGACAAGTGCGTGAACCTCCCAGGTTCGACGAGCGAGATGAAATGCAGTGAATTCAGTGTTTAGCAAGAATCGAATGAACTGCTAATTTGGGGGACAACAATCGAACTGCAAAACCCACTGTGGATCAAACACCCAAGCTGGATGTCATTCTATCGCAACGAGTCGGATATACGACTACAAGCAAGTACCGTACCATCAAGTACTTCCGTTATTGTACTGTAAGCTTATAGAGATTAAGGTTTAGGCACGATGCGCTTGATTGAATGAAGATGGAAGGCGCTCTCCGTGTGCAAACTCTTGCGCAACGGGGGAAACCTTTTATCTTCTTGTACTTTGGGTGAAATCTCCTGTCCACCGCGATTTCAGGACCCAGTCCCGTCCCTTGCAGCACAAAGCAGCTTCGTATCCCTCGCCCACTTCAATCGCGCAGATCGACCAGAGAGCGGCTTCGCCCGCGTCGGGCCGAGTTGCAAGCAGCAGGTTCTTTTCTGCTAGTGAGACGGATACATCAAAGGCATGCAGCGGCAGAGCGAGGCCTGCTCCGCGAGCTTTGAGGTAGGACTCCTTGCGAGTCCAGCAACGAAAAAAAGCTTTGCATGGTTCCGAAGCTTCTAACGCGGAAAGTGCATCTTGTTCACATCGTGAGAAATAGCGTCGGGTTAGCGATTCGCAATCAACATTCTCCCGAATTTGCTCGATGTCCACTCCCAACGGACGTCCTCTCGCGATTGCAATCAGCGCCCGCGCTCCGGAATGGGAAACGTTGAATTGCACCTCTGCTGCACCGTTGCTCGGGTCAAGAGACGGCTTTCCGTTTTGGCCATAGGTGAAGCTCAACTGTTGGGGATTCCGTGTCAGGTAGCTGCCCAGCAGAATTCGCAACAGCGCCCGGGTCGCCGTGAAATTCTGGCGGTCCCTCGCGAACTTGAAGCGATCTGCGCGGGTGATCTCATCCTGCGAAAGCACGGTGCGCCAGCGTGATTCCGCGACGGCCACCTTGTCGAGATCGAGGCGCCACAGGTGAACTTCGCCGTCCGGCATGATCATTTCGGAGCCGGGCTCGAAGTTCGCATCCGAGATGTGCATCGTATGGCTCTCCGTGCGCAGATTAATTCCAATTTGGGAAACAGGCAATTCCCGGGCGCCTTGGAACTTTTCTATTGCGCCGATCATCAGTATGCTTGTCGTAGTAGGGAATTGCGCGTGATTTCTGATGAAACCTTTCCGCAGATGAGGGAAGAATCCGCGAGTGGTCGCAGGCCTGCATCGGTGTCGGTGATTGTGCCCGTGTACAACGAAGAAGGTCATTTAACCGAGTTGCTGCGTGCCGTTCTAGCCTCTCCGGTGAATAAAGAAATCATCATCGTAGATGATGGCTCCACTGATGGCACTCGCGAGAAGCTTCAGGCTCTGCCGCGCATTGAAAACGTTACGATTGTCTTTCATGAAAAGAACTACGGCAAAGGCGCATCGATCCGCACCGCGCTGAATTATGCTCGCGGTGAGTACGTACTGATCCAGGATTCCGACTTGGAATACGATCCTGCTGACTATCCCGCATTACTAACTCCGCTGGAGCGTGGTGAAGCAAACGCGGTCTATGGCGTGCGTCCGGATCGTCCGGAGCGGGGCCTCCGCTTCTTTTTGGGGGCCAAGTTCCTCACCCATGTCACCAATTTGCTATATGGCGTCAAGATCCATGACGAGGCCACGTGCTACAAGGTGTTGCGCCGATCCGTACTCATGCAGATGCGACTTGAGTGTCGCCGTTTCGAGTTTTGTCCTGAAGTGACAGCTAAGCTTTGCCGCATGGGTGAATCGATTGCCGAGGTGCCAATCTCGTATCACCCGCGATCTGCGGTCGAAGGAAAGAAAATTCGCCACGCTGACGGCTGGCTGGCGATCTGGACCCTCCTGCGTTACCGCTTTTTGCCCCGCAAGCGCTGGCTGCGGACGAGTTCAGAAAATTCCCCAGCGCCATTCAGTGCGCGGCTTTTGCTTCCTCCTGCAGAGTAGCGATGCAAGTGGCGCTTGCCACCCCATTTTCAATTCACAAATCGCAGCAGGTACTTCCCAGTCCGGGAACACACAAGTGCATATCCACACTCACAGGTGCCTTCGAGCATTGACTCATTTCCGCTAGTGAAATACCTTCACCGCAGATTGATTCGATTGTTAGTCCCAGATAGGAACGCGGACCGTTCTTAGCGGGGGTCCCAACTCCCCTCTCCCGCGGGGACGGAGCCAAACCTAATTCGCAAGACCTGCATGGACCGTGCGTGGCAACTTCTGCGCCACGCAAGCGATCCGCGTGTGCCTGATAGCTGTGCCCGATAGCTGTACTCAATTAAACCAGGAGGAATTCATGCATTCGTTGCGTAATTACTTGTTGGGAATACTGTTGCTGGCACTGTCATCCTTTGCAGTCGCACAAACTTGCGCTCCGCCAACCTATGGCTGCGCTCGCAGTGATCTGATTAAAACAAACAACCTGAACCCGCCCCCGGTTGTCAGCCAAAAGAATGCGATTGTCACGCCATCGGATTTCAGGTTGCCCATCGTACGCGCGACGGACGGCTCCATGTGGGAAAAGAAAACCTTGACGACGACCAACAGTGGTTCCAATGGCGATAACATTTTCAACGTCGATGACACCTACGTTCTCGTCGTCGATGGTGGCGGATGGACTTACCCACTGGCGTTCAGCCCCTCCACATTGCATACCCTCAATACAAGCGCCTGGAAGATCGGGACAAATCAGGTACGCTGGGCCGGAACATCTTCCTTTAGCCGAGTGAACCGGAGCGTGGTGTATGCCGTTCCCTCAGGAAACACCCCGATCAGAGGCGTCACCCCGAACGGCAGCACGCTGTACAAAATCACGCTTGCGGGAACCACTTCGATTACCGCAAGTGGTGCGCCAGTGTTTGATTTTGCCAAGTGCCCGGGTATGCGCAATCCATATGGCATCGGGAATGGGATATGGCATTCCGTGTTGACCGTTAGCAAGGGCGATACTCGCTTTGCGGTTGCGTTATCCAACCAAGGCGGCCAGAACACTGCGACGGATATCGTCGTTTACGATGCCCCCTCAGGACACTGCTACCGCTATGACACAGCGCACGCCCGACTGTGCATTTCCACCGGATGCATGCCCATGAGTCTATCGGACGAATACAAGATCCACGAAGTGTATATGTCGCTGGATGGGAAGTACCTGCGCATCACTATCGGCGGTTGCATCACGTCAGGCTGCCAGAACACATTAGCGACGGTACCTTACATTTGGCAGATCGGAACGACGGAGGTGACTCGGTGCACTAATTCGGCGGGGAACACGGCGTGTACGGGCCACATGGTTGAGGGCTACAGTCATCTCTACAATGGCCTCTACTGGCCAATAGTCGGTAAGCGGCTGATGTCCGATCCACTCTCCTATGGCATGCTGAACACGTCTCCGATTCTCTCACCTGGATCTGACCAACATTACTCCAACAATGCAGCGAATATTTACGACACCAATCCCATCTGGGTGACCAATATGCAGAACATCCGCACTAAATTTGGCGGTGCGGGCTGCAACAAGACCGGAAACCTTTACTTAGGGTGCGCTTTTCCGGGCCCGCTATATGGAGAAATCTTTGCAATCACCGATCACGGAGGTTACATCCGCGCAGCGCACACGTACAACACCGGATCCTCCGCCTATTTCAACTGCTACGCCACGATAGGCGCAGTATCGCAGACCGGGAGGTTCTTCGCCTGGACGTCCGACTGGCTCAATACCTTAGGCACAGACGACCGTGGGCGCCATCGCTGTGATGTATTCATCGTGGACCTGGCTGCGGCGCAAGGTGCAACACATTAATCGGAAGAACTCCCGCATTCATGAAATCTCGCCCCTCCGCTGCACAGAGGGGCGAGGATTTCAAATGCAAACCCTCGAAGGTGCCAAACGGTTAAACTACTGCGTGGGGCCAGCCTCCTTGGATATGTCGCAAACTCCTGACAAACTGCCCTGATTCAGGAACTGTGTCCACGCCGCCCCTCCGGGCGCTTTTGATAGCGCAGCCGTATTGAAATCAAAAAACTCGTTCATGTCACGCGAGGGATCTTGCCAATACTTATCTCGCGCGGTAAGCGCCGGTATGCCAAACAGCTCTTCAATGTAAGCCAGAATCGCAGTGTAATCGCGTGGAACATGCGACACGAAATTTGGTTTGGCGTAGGGTGAAACGACAACCAGGGGCACGCGAAACCCGGTCAGGTTAAACGTTCCGCCGAGTTTGCCAGTGCTGCAGTATCCGGCGGAACCGTTGTTAGGATCGGGACAATGTCCGGGTCCGTACGAATCTGGCGCCGGAACCGAAAAGGGCGGTACGTGATCGTAGAGTTCGCCGCCCTCGTCGTAAGTCAGAATGAATATCGAGTCCTTCCATGCGTCGCTATCCATGAGCGCCGAAATGATGGACTGGACATAAAGCGCGCCTTTCTGGATGTTATCGGTGGGATGTTCATCCGTGCCGCTCGGTCCGTCCCCGCTATCAATAAAAATAACTTGTGGCAGTACCTGGTCGGGATCGCAGAGTCCTGTACTGCAGGTTCCCGCCAGTCGGTCCATCAAATCACTCTCGGGGAAAGTCTTTGGCTGGATCGCGGGGTCCTGAAAATCCGCGAAGTTCGCAAGGAAAATCCCGTCTTTGTAGTAGTAGATCCAACTCACGTTCGCGGCGTTCATGGCGCGGAAGATCGTGGGTGCCGCATACAACGGGTGGCCGGTCGTATCGGGGTATTCATGTCCAAAGGACGTTCCCGCCATCAGGAACATCCGGTTTGGCACAGTGTTGGCAAGAACAGGGGAATACCAAGTATCGCTGGTGCCAAAGAAAGTTGCCAGATCGTAGTAGTAGGGCAAGTCCTGTTCAGTGTAATAGGCCATTGCCCTTGTGCCATTGGGATCATTCTTGTCGGCAAACGCTGTCGCGCTGTCCAGGAACCCAGACATACCGAACGAATTCGGAGCGTAAGTCGTTGTCGTAGCCCACGCCTGATCACCCCCGGCAAGGGCCACGTCATGATGGCTTTCATCCCATGTCATCCGGACGTTTCCTGTGCAAACACTGGCCTCGTGGAATGGCCGAACCTTTGCGCCGGTAGTCGAGTTGGTGAGTGTTACGTTTGGATCGAAACCATCAACGGTCTGATTATCGCTGATGCCGGATTGCGCGAGGCGGCCCGCTCGGTACGGTCCCAGCCGCCCAAAGTAATTATCGAAGGAGCGGTTCTCCTGCACGAGGAAAAAGATGTGTTTGATAATTCCTGCTTTCGCGGCACTCACAGTAACGGTCGTTGATTGGGTGATCGAATCGTTCGCCGGCATCGAGGCCGTGGCAGTGTAAGTGTCAGTGGCGGCCGGAGTCACCGAAGCCGTCCCGTGTGGCAGAGGACACGGATTACATATCGTCGCGCCGGAACCGTCCGTGATACTGAGCGAAGTTGGACTTCCGTGCGTAACTTGCCAGGAAAGGGTAGAACTTTGTCCCGGCACGATGGTGTTCGGACTGGCGTTCAACGCCAAGGTGGCGGGAACGGAGACCGTCGCTGTTTGCGGCCCAGTACTTCCACCCGGACCGGTCGCCGTGATCGAAAATATGGTGGTGTCGCTAACCGGGATAACGGCGGAAGCCGATGTGGGGAGCGCTCCTGAATCCTCGGGTACCGAAACCGTGGGGGTAATTGTCACTGACGTGGCATTCTCGGTAGCCCATGTCAGCGTGGTGGTCTGGCCGCTGTTCACCGTGCTTGGGTTGACGCTAAATTGGGTGATAGTCGGAGGCACAGGTTGCGCGACCTGAACCGTCGCGGATTCAGCTGGACTGTTCCCACCAGCCCCTGTCGCGACCGCGGAATAGGTAGTCGTCTCGCTCGGAGAGTCTGTGACCGAACCGGCAAGCTGCGAACTGGTCGTCAGCGTCCGCGTGGAGGATCCGACCGTAGCAGTAATGGTGGTCGAGGTGGCGTTTGTGGCCTGCCAATTCAGGGTAACGCTCTGCCCCGTACTGATCGAGTTCGTATTCGCAGAGAAAACGAGGGTTGGTGGATTGGAACCTTTGCTGGTGCCGGTGCTTGTGCTATGGCTGCCGGAACAGGAACACATGTACAACCCTGTCACGATCAACCCGAAGGCAATCCCGCGAACCCAGTTGTTTGTCATTTCGTCGTGTGCGCGTTAAACGGAAGTCGCTGTCGACGTGCGGCAAAATAGATGCCAAATTGGCTGTGTACAGTTGCCGTAGGCTCGACCTTACTCCTGAAACGATTATGAGCCTTAAAACCCCCTTATGCCGAAGGTGAGGCCGAAGCGGTCGCTCACCTATGTCCACGTACTCCCTGCGGTCGGCTGCCACATCCTCTTTTTGGGAATGCGATTCGACTTTCGCCTTGACGCGCGGCGTCATCTGCTAAGATCATGAACTGCCTATGGAGATGGTGAATTTCGCTGCTCTCTCGGCCGAGCAGGCGAGAAGCTTATGTATGCGGCCAGGGCAGTCGTCTGCCGTCCGCTTGATCTTCGGCGCCCCAAAACCTAACTTTCTCAGCTGTCCTTCAATGCTGGCAGACCGTGGGACGCCGGTCTACCAATCCGAGTTTAAGACAAACTGAAACGCTTACGGAGACCTGCAGAATTATAGATTTTATCGACGGTTGCCTTAAACCAGGGTGGTATCGCATAAATCATGGCTAAACTTTACATCTTGGGTGGAAGGGAACAAAAACTCTCACTCACGCATGATCGGCCCCACTGGGCCTGGTATGAGGCGGCTGTAATCCTGCAAGTCGACACTGTGTCGGGAGAGGTTCGGACCTGTGTAGAGTACGTCACTCCCGCGGAAGCACGGGCGAACTCGAAAGCGTCCGTAAACTTCCACAGTGGGACCGTGGTTGGCAACACGCTCTACGCTTGTACGACCACTGAAGTTTTGATCTTCGAGTTGCCTGAATTCAGACAGGTCGGATACATTTCTCTGCCTTGCTTCAATGATGTTCATCACGTTACGCCTACTTCCGATGGCAACCTCCTTGTCGTCAGTACAGGGCTCGACATGGTCGTCAAGATCACACTCCACGGTGAGCTTGTAGCCGAGTGGAGCGTCTGCGAGGAAGTTCCGTGGACCCGGTTCAATCGGAGTATTGATTATCGGAAAGTTGAGAGCACCAAGCCCCATAGGTCACATCCCAACTTCGTGTTTGAGCTGGACGGTGAAATTTGGGTGACGCGCTTCAATCAACGCGATGCCATCGCCTTAAATGGCTCGGGAAAGAGCATTGCAATCGGGGTCGAAAAACCCCACGATGGCCTTGTCCGCGGTGATCGAATTTATTTTTCTGTGGTAGATGGAAAAATTGTGATCGTGAACCGTCATTCTTTGAAAGTCGATCAAATCATCGATTTGAGAGGAATTGAGGGTGATCCCGATCGAGTTTTGCCGGCGTGGTGTCGAGGTTTACATCCCGTCGATGAGCAAACGATCTGGGTAGGATTTACCCGAATCCGCCAAACCCAGTTCCACGAAAACATTCGATGGGTTAAGACTGTCCTGCACAAGAACACCCTCGCACCCACCCATATTGCCCTCTATGACATGGTCGAAAACCGCCGTTTGAAGCAGTTCGACCTGGAACGATATGGCATGAACACCGTTTTCAGTATTCTTCCGGCGCACGAATAGTCATTTAACGGAGTATTGGCGATAGGACTCCACGATCCTGCCGGCTTCGCGATAGGCGCGCAGCTGGTGATGGAATCGGCGCTTGGGATTCAGGCTGAACATCCATTTAAAAGAATTCACGAGTACTCCGCGCAGGCTCCAGCGAGGGATGCCAAAGTAACGAACAATGTCGGGCGGCGGGGGAAAGGCTCTCGCCATGGACCGGCCGTCATTGTAATACCATTTGCGAAAGTAGGCCTTGGTTGCTCGCCTGGGGTCGACCGGATGATAAATAATGGCATCAGGCGCATAGACGATTCTTTCACCGGCACGAAGAAGGCGGGTGGCAAATTCTGTATCCTCGCACGTAATCCCACGATTTTCGCCACTGACACCAAGGTCCAGGCGAAAAGTCCCATACTTCATAAACTCGTTTTTGCGGTAGGCACAGTTCGCGCCCATTGGGGGATGATCTTTGAGCACGTGCGGCTCATTTCCAGGTTCGTAGTGAACGATGGCCTGCTGCTCCTCCATTTCCAGCCAGTCCGGTTGAGGCTGCTGCCATACGGGGATGATGCGGCCGCCGACGCCAGCGCACTGAAATCGCTCGAAGGTGCGTTTCACAGTTATCAGCCATTCGGGATGCAGGGTCACGTCATCATCGGTAAAGGCGATGATCTTGCCTGCGGCAGCGGCAATTCCGGCGTTCAGAGCCGGCGACCGGCCTTGTTGACGCTCGAAGATATAGCGCACGCGGAAAGGCGCACCGCCCGCGAAGTCCCGGACGACCTGAGGAGTGTTGTCGGTGGAGTTGTTGTCGACGATTATGAGTTCCCAGGCGAGATCGGGAGGCAGCGTAAGGTGGGAGAAGCTGTCGAGGGTGGTTTGGAGGGACTCGCCGCGATTGAAGGTAGGGAGAACGACGGTGATCTCCACCACCTGCAATTGTTCGGCTGTTTGGATCAAGTGTTCGTGCCCCTGTAAAAGACACAACTATAAATTATTCCTCCGCGCGAGGTGGGGGATCGGGCACGAGTTGCAGGCACGCTACTGCTTTCCCGCGGCCTTCGGGAGATCGATGGAGCTATCGCGTGTCTGGCTGGCGGCGGGTTTGCGGGTTGCCGGGCTGGTTAAGGAATTGGGTGCGTTTACATCTGCTCCCTCGTGTACACCGACACCCAGCCGGTCTACCAATTCTCCTCCCAGCCATCCTGTGACTAAGGCAAGGCCCGCCCCGGTCGCCGACAGGATCAGGGCAGATCGAGGCGGTCGCTGCGGGCGT
>JAICJP010000099.1 GCA_025928375.1 Candidatus Sulfotelmatobacter sp. | reverse complement strand
GATCCCAACGACGACTCCGTCGGCTACGGTGGGTTGCCAAACGAAGAAGGCGTAGTCGAACTCGATTCCTGCTGCATGCATGGTCCCACTCGGCGCGCCGGGGCTGTGGGCGGGGTGCGCAATATCAAGAACGTTTCGATGCTGGCCAAAGCCGTCATGCAACACACCGGCCATGTGATGTTGGTGGGCGAAGGTGCCGAAAGGTTTGCGGTAGATATGGGGTTTCCGCGCGAGAATCTGCTCACCGATCGCTCGCGCAAAATCTGGATGCTCTGGAAGCAATTCAATTCCGACCGTGACTGGTGGGGACCGGGAATTGCCGATCCGCACTGGGAACCTCCGGCCCCTGACAAAAAGCCGCAAGCCGAACTGTGGCGCGATCGCATTCAGCAACTGCAGCAGCACGCCGCCAATCTTGGGATTGAACCGGAATTTCAACTCGCCGCCGTGCGCCGAGTTTTGTTTCCGCCCACCGGAACCATCCATTGCTCCGCGCTGAACGACAAGGGAGAAATATCGGGAATCACGACAACCAGTGGATTGGCCTTCAAACTTCCGGGGAGGGTGGGTGACTCGCCCATCATTGGCGCGGGCTGCTACACCGATCAGGATGTGGGCTCCGCGGGCGCGACAGGGAGCGGGGAAGAGAACATCAAGGTGGCGGGCGCTCATACCATTGTCGAGAACATGCGGCATGGTATGTCCCCGAAGGAAGCCGGGATGGATGCTTTGAAGCGCATTGTACGTAATTACAACGGTGACATGAACAAACTCCGCTTCATGGACATGACCTACTACGTACTGCGCAAGGATGGCGCTTACGCCGGCGTCAGCTTGTGGGAAGGATATTCCGCGGGGCATCCTCACAAATTTGCGGTGCATGATGGCACCTTGCGTTCCGAGACGGCGACTCCGCTGCTGCAGGGATACTCGCAGGAATGGCCTCCGTTTCCGCCCATCCCGGAGGAGTTGAAGAAGGATTCGGAGTATCTGAAATAGCCGCCTATTCCAGGGAATACTGGCCGTTGCTTGATCAGACAGCGTGAGCGGTTACGAGAATCTCACCTTGAAATCCGGACTCTTTTCCAGGTGGATGCTCTCCACGAATCGCACTTTACCGGTGCGGAGGGTCATGATGACAGAAGAAGTCCGCGTACCTTCGCCGAAGAAGCGAACGCCCTTCATTAGCGCGCCGTCGGTGACCCCGGTTGCCGCGAAAATTAACTGCTTGCCGGGAGCGAGATCTTCAGCTTCGTAGATCCGATTCTTGTCCTTGATGCCCATCCGCTCCAGTCTTTCCTCCTGCTCGGGCTTCACCACCAGCCGTCCAAGCATGTAGCCGTTGAGGCAGCGCACCGCGGCGGCGGTAATCACGCCTTCGGGCGCTCCGCCCGATCCCATCACCGCATGCACGCCGGTGCCAATGACCGCTGCCGCAATTCCGGCCGAGAGATCACCATCGCCGATAAGCCGGATGCGCGCGCCGGCCGCACGGATATCGCCAATCAACTTCTCATGACGCGGACGGTCCAGCACCATCACGACTAAGTCTTCGACGTCGCGATCCAATCGCCGCGCAATGTTTTTCAGGTTGTGTGAAACCGGCGCGTCGATATAGACCGCATCTTTGCAGGAAGGGCCCACCACGATTTTCTCCATGTAGCAATCGGGAGCATTGAGCAGGCCCCCTCGTTCGGAGGCGGCGAGCACGGTGATAGATCCCGGCGCGCCAGTGGCGCAGAGGTTGGTTCCTTCCAGAGGATCGACGGCAATATCGACTTCGGGAACTTCCGTTCCATCCGGAAATTCCGCTCCCACTTTCTCCCCGATGTAGAGCATAGGGGCTTCGTCGCGTTCGCCTTCGCCAATCACGATAGTGCCGCGCATCGGGATCGAGTCCATGGTCTTGCGCATCGCCTCGGTAGCAACTTCGTCACTGAGCTTGCGCTCGCCTTGTCCCATGGTCCTGGCGGAAGCAATTGCCGCAACCTCAACGACTCGCAAAAACCGCGAAGCCAGATCGCTTTCTATGTTTTCCCCGTAGGTGCGGGCCTTGCCTTCCGGACGAGCCTGCGTAGCCATGTCTTTCTCCCGGGCACAAAAAATGTGATGCGCCGGGTTGAGACTATAACGCAAGCCCTCGGAGAATGAAAATACAGGATTCACCCAATCGATTTTGTTCGCTCTGGCGTTCTGGTTTCTGCTGCTGGCGCCGTGCTCCAGCACCGGTGGTTCTCTGCTAGTATTTGCCTCATGAGTACAACTACCGAACAGCCAGCCCAGGTGGAAAAGACCGTCGCGGAGCGTCCCGAACGAAAAGAACCCACTTACCTGTTCACGGAAAAATATGTGGCGGACAAAAGCGAACTCGCCCGCAAGTTCCTGGATACTCGGGAGCGCCTCAATGCGAACATCGACAAGGCGAATAATTTCCTCCTTAAGCGCTTCTACAATATTGATCACAACACCTATCTGGAAGGCGCTCTGCCGGCGAAAACCAAAGAGTTGATGGGCTTGGTCGCATCCGCATCTTTGCGCTGCGACGATTGCATTTTCTATCACGCCATTCAGTCTTACCGTCTAGGCGTGCCGCGGGTCGAACAGGAAGAGGCGCTCAACGTCGCGCTGGTGGTGGGCGGCAGCATTGTGGTTCCACATCTGCGCCGCGCCTATGAACTGCTGGCTGAACTCTACTCGTGAACTTTCATTGCGGGCGACTGAATTTCAAGCCAGCAGCAGACTCAGCTTCGCGCACGCATCGCTGTCGTAATCAAGGTCACCAGCATTAACGCGATTCCCGCTCCGAATTCCAGTCGCTGCGGAGGACGGAGCACTTGCCACAGCGCATCCGGTGGCCATAAGACTCGCGTATCCCGCACAGCGTCGAGGCAGGCCAGAACGCCGGAAACAAATCCGACCGCGGTGGCGACCCGCCGACCTTTTTGCTGATTCATGGCAGGCGAATTCTCATGGCTCAGAACGCGTCAATGCCCGTCACGCTTTGCCCGATGATGAGCGAATGCACGTCGTGCGTGCCCTCGTAAGTCTTCACCGATTCCAGATTCATCAGGTGGCGCATGATCGGATAATCATCGGCCACCCCGTTCGCTCCCAGAATGTCGCGCGATAAGCGGGCGCACTCCAGCGCCATCCACACATTATTTCGCTTGGCCATCGAAATATGCTGCGGTTCGATCTTGCCCGCATCTTTCAAGCGCCCCACTTGCAGCACCAGCAGTTGCGCCTTGGTGATCTCGCTGATCATCCACGTGAGCTTGTCCTGCACCAGTTGATGGGATGCAATGGGCTGATCGCGCCATTGTTTGCGCAGTAACGAATACTGCAGCGCGCAGTCATAGCACGCCATGGCGGCGCCCACCGCTCCCCATGCGATTCCGTAGCGCGCCTGGTTCAGGCACATGAGCGGAGAACGCAACCCACCGCTCTTGGGCAGCAGGTTCGCCTCGGGCACGTGCACATCTTGCAGCGAGAGCCCTGAAGTCACCGACGCCCGCAGCGACCACTTGCCATGAATGTCATCGGCTTTGAAGCCCGGACGATCCGTCTCCACCAGGAATCCACGAACGCGATCCTTTTCGTTGTCCACCTTTGCCCAGATGACGGCGACATCGGCGATGGTGCCCGATGTGATCCACATCTTCTCGCCGTTGATCACGTATTCATTTCCTACCTTGCGCGCGCGAGTGCGCATGCCGCCGGGATTGGATCCAAAGTCGGGCTCAGTCAGCCCAAAGCATCCCAGCTTTTCGCCTTTTTGCATCGCGGGCAGCCATGTATTTTTCTGTTCGTCGCTGCCAAACTCGTAAATCGGATACATCACCAGCCCGGACTGCACGCTGACGAAGCTGCGCACGCCGGAATCTCCACGTTCCAGTTCCTGGGTCATCAGCCCATACTCGACGTTCCCCATTCCCGCGCAGCCGTAGCCCTTCAGGGATGCGCCAAAGAATCCCAGTTCGCCCATCGGTTTCACCAGTTCGCGAGGGAAGCGGCCCGCCCGGTTGCATTCCTCGATGATGGGAATCAGATTGTCTTCGATGAATTGCCGGGTGGTATCGCGGACGAGCCTTTCCTCGTCAGTGAGCAGCGAATCGTACCGTATGAAATCGACACCGCGAAATTTGATGGCAGGCATGACGTTTCTCCGAAGCTGAGCCAGATTTCAGGCGATTGCCAGACAGGTTTGCCGTAAGCAGAACAGCTCCCACGCCGGAGGGCAAACATATGACGGTAGCAGGGGCAGCGCGGCGGGGTCAAACGAGGCGCCGCTGCGAGTCCAATACTGACCCGCCCGGCGCCTCTGAAGGGTTTCGCCGGATAGAACTATCTGGCGATCTCTAGTCTTCTCTCTCTCTATATCTCACGTTGATGAAGACGGGAGCGGAAGCCACCCCGTTGGCGACGATCTGAAGTTTGCTAAGACCCGTCTCCTGGTTGGACGGCACCTCGAACCAAACCCAATTGATCTGGTTGGAAGCAACGGCCATCGTGCTGGGGTTGTGCGCTCGACTGTATTGCACGTGCCCAGTTTGGAGATTCGTGATGCGTACCAGCGGGAAATTCGTGGCTGCTTGCGCATCATCTCCGTAGAACGCGCCTTGCGAGACTCCATTGAAGCGGAAGCCGAAGGCTTGATAGGACCTGCCTGGGCGCACCGATTCGGGCGCAGCGAGCACGATCGGGACCGTCCCCAAAGCAGGACGTCCTGATGGGGTGTAGACCTCAATATCGTTGGAAAAGTCGGTGAGCAGGATTTGCCCCGTTGGCAGCACCAGCATGTTGCCATAGAAGGACGAGTCGTAAGGAGCATTGGGCGTCCCGGGCACGGTGTGAAGGTGGCGGCCATCCCACTCGAAAAACGTGACCGGCGCATTTCCGAAGCCGGGGCTGGCCATCATCAGCACCTTGCCGTTCGGTTCCAGTGCGGCCGGACCGTCCGCGATATCGTTTCCATGTGGAAAATATGGCCCAGCTTTCCATCGATTCGTATACGAGTTGTAGATGGCGGTCGCACCCGAAGCTCCCGGACAAGAGTTCGCGCCGGCCCAGAATACAGTTCCGTCAGGCCGAAGGACGCCGGGACCCAGTTCAAATGATGGGTGTTTCTCTCCGCAGGTGAGCCATGAATCCCAAAGCTGTACGGGCGTGGTCCCCGCAACATGCCACCTTCCCGATCTCGGATTGTAGAGTTCGAAGTTCTTCCCATCGGGAATATAAGGAAATGGACGGATTGGGACATACGCATCCACAGAGACAACTTTCCCGTTCGGCAGCAGAACCCAGCCTTCTTCATCATTGGGATCGAACTTGCCCGTTCCAGTTGGTGTCCAGTTCAGGGTCTTGGGATCAAGCAGAGCGGCTTCGGTGGTGCAGCAATTTGCCTGCATGTAGGTGCCATTGGGGAGGACGACGCTTTGAGCATCGCCGATCGTAGACCAACCGTCGGGCGGGTTGACCGAAGTCCACCTATCCGCCACAGGATCGTAGATGGCCCCCAGGTTCGTCCACACAGGATCGCAGGTGGTGGTGCTGCAGATGTATTCGCCACCTTCAACGATCAAACGCCCATCCGGCAACACAGCTGAAGAGTGATAGAGAGGGCTATACCCCGCAGGCAGTGACGCGACCTGCGTCCATGTACCGTTCACGTAGTTGCCGCTCTCGTCGGGAGTCAATTTCCACCAGTCAGGAAACCCCGCGTCCTGCACAAGCACTGAGCCATCCATCAGCAGAATGGGATTGGAACTCCCATCCACAAGGAAAGTTGGTTGATTGCTCAGCGGCGTCCAGGGCGAGGCACCGGAAGATAGCGGCGCTGTTCGCGCCGGAGCATGTTGCGGATAGCCGATCGGGTGAGGAAGTGGCGTGAGGCGACGCTGCGCGCTGGCGAACTGAGTCGCTATAAGAACCGCGATCAGGGTGATTCCACAACTGAACAATTTCATGTGCTCTCCAGGTACTGAATTTCTACTCGGCGAACGCCCGGCCGTTGAAATTCCCAGGAGATTGGCCACATCGGCGGGTACGAGCGGAGACTCAGCACCTGCTCCGGGCGACGTCTGGATCGTCATTCCCCGTGGCCTGCGCCCGATGACGGCGATCGTGAAGTGGTTCCGTCACCGAGCGGCAGTAATTGTACCTTAACTGTTCGCGTCCCGAATGCTGGAAATCTTTGTCATCAATTGAGGATTCGCTCCCGGGCAAGGGACCAAAACAGAATCCAGATCTTAGAGTTTCGGAACCCAGCGCGGTACCGTTCGAAGGTACTCTTCGTAGGACTCACCAAATTGGCGGCGCAGCGTGGGTTCTTCATAGAGAATGACGAAGAGGTGGGCAATTGTGAGCATTGCGGCGGCGTATAAAACAAGATGGAGCGAGCGGAAGATCACACTCTCCCCAAGAATGACGAGCGCAACTCCGATGTACATCGGGTTCCTCACGTAGCGGTGCAGCGCAGTGGTCACCAGAAACTTTGTGGGAGCGATCGGGGCTGGAGTGCCGAGCCCATTCACAGCGAACTCCCACGCGCAGCGCAAGTAGATCGCGGCACCAATCACAGCGACTACGGCTCCAATCCAGGTTGCCGGAGCATTCGCATGCCAACGAATGTCACCAACCAGCCAAAGCGGTATCAGGACGGCTACTGTACCGGGCACGAGGATTGTGAAGAGAATCGTGTTGAACACCGGCCAGAAGGGACGGCTCATTGCACCCTCCACTGCCCTCGCAAGACAGCCAGCACAACCTTACGGTAAAATTGGAAGTGACGGAAGAGCATCAGACGCAGCTTCGAACTCTTCCAGTGGATCCCCGGTTTCGCAGAGTCAAGCTCCGGGTCGAAGATTTCAAATCAAATCAATCCACCATGGCCCGCGGTAAATGCGCGGACTGCTGCGCGAACATTGATCCATCAGGAGAACTCATCTATGGCAGTAGGTGCGAAAATCGCAAAGACAGCCGACCGCAAGAAGGTCATGGACACCACCAAGAGCACGGATTGCCCCAAGTGCGGCAAACCCACGCGCATCGTCAAGCGCGTGAAAGACCGCGAGCGCGGCGTCCCCGGCGGGATTTACATTTCCTGCTCGGGCTGTGATTTTTTTGAGAAGCTATAGAACGCAGTTTCGAGTTTCGGGTTGTGAGCCGCAGCGGGAAGAAGGCTGCGGCTTTGTGCTATTCAGTCAGCGATTGGCCAGCGTGGAGATATTCCCGAGTCCAAGCAGATTTCTATCAGCCGTAACCAAGGTCAATTTCAGCAGCTGCGCGGTGGCAGCTAAGAAGTGATCGGCGGTATCGTTGTGCGGTAGCACGAGTTGCCGCGCCAGCAACGCGATCTCATGCGTGAGCGGCGCCTCGCGTAGCGGGGATGTGGCCCTTCTTACCCACTCCGCCAAATCTGCTGGCAGTTGAATCCTTCCTTTGGCGTTGAGGGTCAGTGCTTCCCATGTGCTGATTGGAGACAGCCAGATTTCATTCCGCGACTCTTTGAGTTCATGCAGCACTCTCTTCCCAAGCTTGCCTGGTTCATGCAAGCTCCACAACCAGATGTGAGTGTCCAGAAGCAGTTTCAACCCCGCAGAACCTCCCACTCATTTTCATCGGTCGCCGGAGACACGATATCGCCCAAGATTTTCATCGAGTCTTTCATCGAGCCGATCCAACTTTCAGAAACGACGTCAGAGGAAGGGGGAATCACCTCAGCCACAGGTTTCCCGAACCGTGTTATCAGGATGGCTTTCTTCGTTTTGTGCACTTCATCCAGCACAGACAGGCACTTGGCCTTGAATTCCGAAATCGCCATTTTCCTCATAGTAATGTCATTAGACCATAGTCAAATAATGTAGTCAAAACCGCGAGGGTGACAGGGTGCCGCCATTCTGACTTTGGCTTGGCTTGAGTGGGGCCTTTGCCAGAGTATGAGAAAGCTTAGGAGCCGATCTGGCTCAGAATGGCGCGAGCCTCAGCCGCCGGATCGGCAGCCTCAGTAATGGGTCGTCCTACGACGATGTAGCTGGCTCCCGACGCGATCGCCTCGGCCGGGGTTACGACCCGCACTTGATCCGCGGCATGACTTCCGGCCGGCCGCACCCCGGGCGTGACAATCGCAAACTTGTCGCCCAGGTCCGCGCGCAGGGTCGAGGCCTCCCGCGCTGATGCCACCACTCCCTGGCACCCATTGCCCAGCGCGATCGTCGCCAGGCGCACCACGGTGTCTTCCACCGATCCGCGCACCCCGATCTTTTCCAGGTCGCTGCCGCCCAAGCTGGTCAATACCGTTACCGCCAGCACCATCAGGTTGGGCGTGGCTTTTGCAGCATCTGCGGCGGCGCGCAGCATCTTGTCACCACCCGAAGCGTGAACCGTCAGCATGCTGACTCCGAGCTTTGCGGCTTCGGACACAGCTGCGCCCACGGTATTGGGAATGTCGTGATACTTCAGGTCGAGAAATACGCGCCGTCCCGAAGCTACCAGATCCCGCACCACATGGGGGCCTTCGGCAGTGTAGAGCTGCATGCCGACCTTGTAGGTGAAGGCAGAATCGCCGACCGCCGCCACGATCTTCTGGGCGGCGGCCGCGCTGGAGACGTCGAGCGCAACGATGAGCTTGTGGCGCGGATCGCCGGGATGAAGCTCATCACCTCGATAGCTCATGCTATCGCTCGGGATGCGGTTGGGCAGTGCAGCCTGGCATCCCGCTAACTTTACAGTTTTTACGGAAGTTGCGCTACAGGGGGATGGTTATAGGCGACCACCTGGAAGTTTGATGCCACCTGATGGGGATCCACCAGGTCCAGACGGACGCGTTGCAGGCCACGGTGCCGGAATTGGAGCGCCTGTGCGGCTCCGTAGGATAGGTCAATGATCCTGCCCGGAACCACCGGACCGCGGTCGTTGACCCGCACGATCACGGCCTTGCCATTGCGCAGGTTCGTGACCTTGACGTAGCTTCCCATGGGGAGCTTCAGGTGGGCGGCCGTCATGTCATACATCTCATAGGGCTCGCCGCTGGCCGTGGGTTTACCTTGAAACGTATCCCCATACCAGGACGCCGTCCCAACTTGATACGGCTTCGTCTTCACCTGCTTAACGACTTGTCTAACTTGAACAGAACTCACTGGAGCCGGTTTCGCCTCCGAGATGTTCGGTCCCTGAGCCGCTCCCAGCCCGACGATCAAGCCAGCAATCGCCAGTCCTCGAGCTATACGTCGTTGCATTCAGTTCTCCTCGCATACTCAAAAGTTACTTTGGCCTTAAGGCTCTTTCCTGCAGTTCCCAGATGCTATCGGCATGCCAAAGGGGTGTCAAGGCGAAAGGACGCGTTTTTTGATAACCTCCTAGTAATAGAAATCAAAGTAACCAGCTTAAAATATAACGACATGCAGATAACGACCTTTGTTTCGCGGAGCTTACGTATTTACCAAAAAGTAAATGGCCCGTTGGGAGCTGGAAGGTAGAATTTACAAGGTGGCCGGAATCAATGACTTACCCAGCTCACCGTTGCAACCTACACGGAATCATGTATTTACCTTGGAACCGCGGCGTCACGCCGTCCAAAAAAATTGGTCCCTTGCTCTTTCCGCCGGTAACCTCCCGGCCTGAAACCGCACGTGAAGCCTGGCACAAAACCGGGTACTATCATCCCAAGCCATGGGCGAAAAACCACCAGTAATCCTTACCATCGCGGGTTTCGATCCCTCGTCGGGTGCCGGCATCACCGCCGACGTCAAGACCATCGCCGCCCACGGCTGCTACGGAGTCGCTTGCATTACTGCCCTGACCGTCCAGTCAACCTCCGGGGTGCGGCGGGTTGAGCCCGTTGATCCCGCTTTGATTCGAGACACATTGGAAGAGCTGGATGCCGATCTGGACATCGCGGCGGTTCACATCGGCATGCTTGGCTCGTCTAAAGTAGTGAAAGCGGTAGCTGACTTCCTCGAGGTTGCAGATAAGAGCGGGAATACGTCGGCCAAACGTCGCCCAGCGCGCCTCTCTAATATCGTTTTGGATCCAATTCTGAAGTCATCCTCCGGCGCCGACCTGCTCGATTCTGCAGGTACCAGGGTGTTGGCGGAACGTCTTATCCCCCTGGCCGATGTCATCACTCCCAACACCGACGAGACCGCTGTCCTAACTGGGTTGAGAGTCAATGACTTGGATACGATGAGGGAAGCCGCCGCCAAGCTGCATCAGATGGGAGCGTCCGCGGTCGTGATTACGGGCGGAGACCTGGAGAAGGCGATTGATCTGTTGAGTTATCGCAGCAGCAAGGGGACGCAGCAGGAGGTCTTTAAGGCCGAGCGGCAACGATCTACTTCAACTCACGGCACCGGTTGCGCCTTCGCGACCTCAATGGCGTGCCACCTGGCACTGGATCGCGGACTCGCCGAGGCCACTCTGCTTTCGAAGACCTACGTCGGCGCCGCCATTGCGAACGCGCAAATACTGGGCAAAGGCACGGGCCCCGTCCATCATTTGTATCGCATGACTCAGCAACGCAGGGCGACAAGCACCAGCGGAGAGTAGATTTAGCGGTTGGTGTCTGACGGCTTCTTCAGCAGGATCCCAGCGGCGAATGAGGCTGTCGCCGCGAGCAGCCACTCCGCCCGGTAGAACTGGATCGCTTGCCAGTCCACCAAAGTCTTGGCGGTCAGCAATCCCACCAGCAGCGCTCCCGCCACGCAGCCAATCCCGATGAAGAAGGCGATCAAGGACGCAGTCGGAAGACCGACCCGCATCCTGATTTCATGGAAAGAAAGATAATGCACCCAGGACGGAACCTTGCTGTCGGGCAGGGAAAACACCGAGGCAGTCATTCGCGCCGCTTCCACCAGCTGCTCTCGAAGCCGAAGCATCAGGCCGGCATCGGCTCTTACCGTGGATACGCCGCCGGGACGCTTTCCGCCGCAGGAGTGGCAGAAACGCGAGCCCAGCAGGTACTCCGTCCCGCATCCCGGGCACACGTGCGCCATGCTGGTCGCCGCATCCAGAACTGCCAATTCTTTCTCGATACTCGGAACCGGCGGCCGCCAGAATTCTGGCTGTGTACCTTGCGCTAGTTCTGCCATTCTCGTTTCCTAACTGGGGGAGAGCTTTGGAACTGTACTCGCATTCCAATGTCCAAAAATCCGTCACGTCTAAGTCTTTGTCCAATAATGACAAACCCCGACTCGGATCCATCCTGTCCAGCAACCAACGGGCAATAATTACGTGTCTGACCGGGTAAATAGAACTTTATTGCACACGTGGGGACAGGCTGCTCCGACGAAACTATAAGGCAGAGCACTCCTCACCCGCAGTTGGCAGATGAAGTACGATCCTGACCCTCTTGGTTCGCGTGCAGGGGCGGACGCCTTCGTCCGCCCCGGAGCGCAGCGAGTGTGGTTGGAATCGAAGCGGCCGTTAGACGTGGATACATTCCTCTACACGAAGCAAGACTTCGTTTAGACTAGCCACACAGGGTTGGTGATTCCTCTCCCATGAAATCTGTGCTGGCCGCTAGATTCCTCTCAAACTTCTGTGCGCTGCTTTGTCTTTTACTTGCCCTAAATGCGAGCGCCAAAGCCCAGTCAGCCGCCACTACAAAAGCACTCCATGGCGCTCCCAGGGACACCCTCACCGACGTAGCTTTTGAGCATTTCTACAACATGGAGTACGACCGGGCCACCCAGGAATTCGAGAAGCTGGTGGAAAAGCATCCTGACGATCCCTTCGCCGTGAACCATCTCCTCACCGTCATCTTGATGCACGACCTCTATGACACCGGGGCAATGAACACGGGAGATTATGCCAACGACAGCTTCATTGGACGCACTCCGCGGCCCACCGATCAGAAGATAAAGGATCGAATCAAGGAATTGGTCAAGCGCGCCCAGACTCTGGAGGAGCAGCAGCTCAAGAACAATCCGAACGATATCAATGCGCTCTATTGCCGTGGGGTCACGCGGGCACAGTTCGCGGTTTATACCGGATTGGTGGAACGTGCCTGGTTTTCGGCCCTGCGCAATGCAGTAGGCGCCCGTCACGATCACGAGCGCGTCCTCGAATTGGATCCCGCGTTCACCGACGCGAAGCTGGTCGTAGGCACGCACAACTATGTTGTCGGAAACCTGCCCTGGAGCGTAAAAGTCGCGGCGGCAATCGCCGGCCTGAGCGGATCCAAAGACAAGGGACTCACCTACCTGCGCGAAGTAGCCAAGAGCGACGGCGAGAATTCAGTCGATGCCAAAGTGGTCCTCACTTTATTTCTGCGCCGCGAACACCACTACGACGAGGCCCTGGGATACATGCAGGATCTCACTGCAAAATTTCCCAAGAATCATCTTTTTCCTACCGAGATCGCGAACCTGCAACGGGCCTCCGGAGACCTGCCGGCAGCCGAGGCCACCTACCGGAGAGTCTGGCAAAACGGACGGGAAGGGAAGTATGGCACCCTACACTACGAACTGGCTGCCTGGGGTTTGGGCGAGTTACTGCGCAGCAAGAAAGATTTGCCCGCTGCCGCCGCAGCTTACGAACTGGTGAATCAGGCTCCGGCTCCCGATCCCGATATCCTGCAGAAAGCCAACCTGGCCGCCGGTGAGATGTACGATCTCATGCAGAAGCGAGACCTGGCCATGAAACGATATGAGACGGTGCTGGCTGGCAATGCCAACACCGGTCCCGCAGACCAGGCGCGCCGCTACATTCGCGAAGCTTACCGGGAATAGAAGGGAACTTCGGGCAACACATTTCCGTATTGTTCAGTGAGGGCAGAAATATGTATTGCAACCATTGTGGAAAGGTTATTCAGGACGACGCTGCCGTGTGTGCCTACTGTGGTGTGCGCATCGGATCGTGCCTGGCACGCAGAAGACTGATGCGCCCGCGCCTGGGGCGTAAGATCGCAGGCGTCTGCCTCGGATTCTCCGAGTACTTCGATATCGATGTCACCCTGGTTCGAGTCGTGTGGCTGATCGTGGCATTCATGACCGTGATCGGATTCCTGTCGTATCCGATCGCATGGATTATCATGCCGGAAGAGCCTCCGCTGTTGCCGGTGCCGGCAGGAACGCCGCAGGCAACACACTCGTAAGTAGCCAAAGACTGCAGGACTTCGGCCTCTGCGGTTCCCGGTGGAACCCATTGTCCTTGCGGCTAAAGCACCTGCCATGTCCGTATGGACAGGCGCGATCTCCGCTATAGCGAGAGCCGCCATCGGCTGTCCGGGTGCGGTCTACCCTCACCAATTTTGTGTTTTAATTCCTGCATGGAACCGCAGTCTGGGCAGCGCGTTCGAAGTGGCGACGCGGACATCTTCTACTGGACTCTCGGCGACGGTCCACCTGTCGTCCTTCTGCATCCCTTCCCCGTTCACCACGAATTCTGGCTGCCTGTAGCCGAGACCATGGCTTCGCGCCATCGGCTGATCTTGCCCGACCTCCGCGGGCACGGCGACTCCGGCGTGGGCGAGGG
>JAICJP010000284.1 GCA_025928375.1 Candidatus Sulfotelmatobacter sp. | reverse complement strand
TTGGGATCGTTCTTGAGAACTTTTTCGTACTCGGAGATGGCATTCTGCAGTTTGCCCTGCTGGACATACTTCTCCGCACTGGCCAACACCTTTTGCTTATTGAAGCCGAACAATGCCATAAGAGCGTCGAACTCCAGACCCTGGTCTTTCGCCAAAAAAAACGTTTGACACAGAACCGGATGCCAGTCGAGGGAAACTGCTCCGGAGTACAGGCCGCGAGGGTCATCTCCAATATCGGCAGATGGCCGACCGGACAAGGCCAATTGTACGTCCGGAGGGTGTGTAAGGGATGGTTACCAAGGGTTACCAGAAGGGAGTGTACCGAAGGGTTACGACGGTGAGCGCTGGCTGAACGTGCGCGAGGACAACCCTCGGGCTGTCCCGCGGAGCGAAGCGCGAGGGGCGTCACAAACAAGCTGTCTGGCGCAGCAGACCTTGCGGACGAAGAAAACCTCCGCCAGCCCAAGGCGCCGGCGCCACGTGGACCTCTTTTCTATAAAAAACACTTGACACGAAAACTACATAAGTAGTAGTACTGCATACATCAGTAGGAGGCAGGCATGGCCGAACCCAAGCTGGCGAAACTTGAACTCAAGATCATGGAAACCCTCTGGGCGCGAGGTCAGGCCTCGATCCGCGAGATTCAGGAGACCTTCCCGGAAGGCGAGCGTCCCGCCTACACCACCGTGCAGACGACCGTCTATCGTCTGGAAGCCAAGAAAGCGGTGCGCCGGGTGAAGAAAGTTGGAAACTTCCACATTTTCGAAGCCGCGGTCTCACGCAATGCCGCCCAGCGCAGGCTGATCGACGATCTGCTCGGCCTGTTCGGCGGACGCACCCAGCCCGTCATGGCGCACCTCATCGAATCAGGCAAGCTAACGCTGGCCGACGTCAAGGAAGCGGAAAAGATGCTTCGAAAGCTGGAGAGAAAGGATGAGCCGCGATGATAGTGAAATTTTTGAACTCGCTCTGGGCGGCCGTGGCGCCGGGGCTTGGCGATCACTTGTGGCAATCGACCGCAGTTGCGCTCGTGGCCGCGCTGCTCACGCTGACGCTCCGCAGGAACCATGCACGGGCACGGTACTGGATTTGGCTGACCGCGTCGCTCAAGTTCCTCATTCCTTTCTCATGGTTGGTTGCGGTTGGAAATCAGTTGGCGTGGAGGAGTCCCGCAGACGCCGTGAACACTCCTCTGTACTACGTGGTCGAACAGATCAGCCAGCCCTTTACGCAATCCCGAGTAACGCCAGCGACCTTGGCAACACATTCCTTGAGTCCGCTGCATTGGCTGCCCGCGATCGTGATTGTGATCTGGGCCGGCGGATTCCTGGCCGTGCTGGGCTCCTGGTGCGTGCGTTGGTTTCGCATCTCCGCAGCAGTGAAAGAGAGCGTCCCGTTGGAGGACGGTCGCGAAGTGGAAGCTCTCCGGCGGATGCGGCGGGACGCGGAAATCGACACAGCCGTCGAGTTGCGACTCTCCCGCTCGACTCTGGAGCCGGGGATTTTCGGAATCGTGCGGCCGGTTCTGCTCTGGCCAGCGGGAATTTCCCAGCGGCTGTCCGATTCGCAACTGCAGGCAGTCATTGCACACGAACTCTGGCATGTGCGCCGGCGCGACAACCTGGCTGCCGTATTCCACATGATCGTGGAAGCGGTCTTCTGGTTCCACCCGCTGGTGTGGTGGGTGGGCGCGCGCCTGATCGATGAGCGGGAGCGGGCCTGTGACGAGGACGTGATTGATTCCGGCAGCGAGCGCCAGTCGTATGCCGAAAGCATTCTGAAGGTTTGTGAATTTTGTGTGGGGTCTCCTTTGGCTTGTGTATCGGGAGTGACAGGAGCGGATCTCAAGAAAAGGATGGTTCATATTATGTCGGAGCACGTGGTACGCAAATTGGATTTCACCCGCAGATTATTGCTCAGCGCCGTCGCAGTGGCAGTCATCGCCGCTCCCATCGCGTTCGGGTTATTGCATGCGACTCCCGGCCGGGCGCAGTCGCAGGATGAAAACGCCGCCTCAAGTCCGAGTGCGGCCCCTTCCGCAACCATTAAGCCCAGCGAACTGAATACGCCGACTTATGCCGGAAGCAAGACTCACATGACCAGAATGATGATTGGCCCCGGCAAATTCGACGCCCGTAACGTTACCCTGCGGGCGCTTATCCAGGAGGCCTACGGAGTCCAGGCGAATCAGGTTATCGGGGGTCCGGACTGGCTCGATACGGCCGCCTTCGACGTCAACCTGAAGACCGGAAAGTCCGAAGCAGGCGATGGTAATCAGGAAAAACTGATGGCCGAGAATGTGACGCTGAGCCGGAGCATGCTACGGGCGCTCCTGGCGGACCGGGCGAAGCTTGCCCTACACACGGCGACCAAGGATCTGGAAACGTATTCGTTGACGGTCGCGGAGAATGGTCCGAAGCTGCAGCCGGCGCCTGCCGGGGAATCGGACGACCTCAAGTTTCAAGGAACGGTCCGCACGGGACGGCAACAAATGCGCATGCACATCGGGGGCAACCAAGTGTACGGAATCGGAGCACAAAGTACTCCGCTCGACGATTTTGTGCAGCAGCTCTCTCGGCAACTGGGGACTCCCGTCATCAATAAGACAGGCTTGCAAGGTCACTACGATTTCGACCTGCATTGGGCTGATGGCAAAGGAAGCTCGAACGCGAGTGAGCCTTCGCTCGTTGACGCCGTGCAGGAGCAACTTGGCCTGAAACTGGAGCCGCAGAAAGCGCCGACGCAGGTGCTGGTGATCGATCACATCGAAAAGCCGGCCGAGACTCAGGCAAGCGACTAAAGCCGGTGAACTTCTTTGCGGTGCGTATGGTTGAGGAGATTGTGTAGCCCCGGACGCCCTCGTCCGGGGTTGCGCGAGAAGCGCGCAATTGGAAGTAAGCATGATGCATGCCCTGGAGAAGAACTCCGCTCCTCACGCTCGCTTCGCGAGCGGGGCGGACGAGGCGTCCGCCCCTACACGAGCGGAGCAGTTCTTTCGCTCGGGAATGGAACGAGGAAACTCACCTGCTACTCATACCGCAATGCCGTGACCGGATTCACGCGGCTGGCGCGGAGCGCGGGGATCAAGCTGGCGACGGTTCCTACCGCTCCCAGAATCAGCAGCACGCTCCCGATGGTCACTGCGTCGGCCGGTGCTACTCCGTACAGCAATCCGGCAAACAGACGTCCGACGATGAGCGCGACCACGAGGCCGGCGCAGGCCCCGATGGCAATGGGCGTCATGGCCTGGCGCAAAATCATCTTAAGAATGTCGGAGGCGCGGGCTCCGATCGCCATCCGCACACCCATCTCGTTGGTGCGCAACGTAACCGAGTACGACACCACCCCGTAAATGCCGAGGCTGGCCAGCAGAAGCGCGGTCAGGGCAAAGACCAGCAGCAGATTCATCTGGAAGCGCCGCTGCGCTACCGATTCGTCCACCACCTGTTCCATCGTCTCAAATCGCGGGACGGGCAGCTCGGAGTCGATCCGGCGGATGATATTCCGAATTGCCGATGACGCCGACAGGGGGTCAACCGCCGTCTTCACTGCCAGCGAGGGGCCGTTATACGTGCGGCGCTGCCAGTAGGGTACGTAGACCGTAAGCGAAGGCGCTCGGTCCAGGCCTACGCCGCGTACATCCGCGACCACTCCGGCAACTTCGAAGAAGGGACCATCGGGATCGCCGATCTTGAAGCGTTTGCCCAGCGGATTTTCACCCGGCCACAGCCGCTCCGCGGCAAGAGCAGAGACCTCGCACACCTTGTGGTCTCCCTCCGATTCGGCAAAGATTTTTCCTTCCCGCAACGCGATGCCCAGGGTCTGGAAGTACTCGGGATTTACGCCCCGGATATCGGCCAAGGGGCGCTCGGGAAACGGTACGGTCGTTCCCTCCAAAGAGATCAGGTTGTTTCCGCCTTCACCGCTGAGGGGAAGCATATTGGAAATTCCGGCAGACACGACTCCGGGAGAGGCCTGCACGGAATCGAGCAGCGACTTCATAAAGCGGTTTCGGTCGGCGTGCTCGCGATATCTGGAGTCGGGCAAGCTGAGATTGACGATGAGCACTTTTTCCGCGGCGAATCCTTTATCCACTTCGAACAGATTTACCAGGCTGCGCAGGAGCAAGCCTCCGGCGATGAGGCATAGCGTGCTGAGCCCGACTTCGACCCCGATGAGCACCGTGCGGAGGCGCCCTGCGGAACGTCCCTCTGTAGTGCGCGATCCCGCCTTCATGGCCAGCAACGGCTGGCTGTGCGCGAAGCGCCATGCCGGAAGAATCCCACAAATGAGACCGGCTAAAACGGAGATGGCGACGGTGAAGACAAGGACGCGGCCATCGAGGTGGATCTCATCCAGCCGGGGCAGATCCAGTGGGGCGCGAGCCAGGATCAGGCGCAGCCCGGCGTAGGCTACGGCGATTCCCAAAGCGCCGCCTATTGCGGCCAGCAGAAAACTTTCCGCCAGCATCTGCTGCAGCAGCTTTCGAACGCCCGCACCCAGCGCCGAGCGAATGGCGAGTTCCTGCTTCCTGGAAGTTGCCCGGCCCAGCAGTAAATTGGCGATGTTCACGCACCCAATCATCAGCACCGTGGCGACCGCCAGCAGCATGAGCTCAAGTCCCCGGCGGGAACGGCTGGTGATCTGCTCTTGCAGCGGAACCAGGGCGGCGTGCAATTCGATCTTTTCCGGCGCCTGCCGCGCCAACTCAGCTTGCGCCGCTTCTAACTGCGCCAGCGCCTGGCTCCGAGTCACACCGGGCCGCAGGCGCGCAATGCAGATGTAATTGAAATCCCCCAGCGGTTCCAGTTCATCGGGCTTGATGGCGAAGGGCTTCCAGAACTCTGGCTGGTCATCTGAGATTTTCATCGCATAGAGCTGGTTCAGCCGCGGAAAGTGGAAGCTGGGCGAGAGTACGCCGACCACTTCATAGGGCTGGCCGTCGAGCAGGATCTTGCGTCCCACGATGTTGCGGTCGCCGGCAAATCGACTCCTCCACAGCTTGTCAGTGAGCAGCACGACATTGTCTCGCCCGGGCTGATCTTCTTCTTCCAGAAACGTGCGGCCCAGCTGGGTGCGCGCTCCCAGCATGGGGAACAGGCTGGGGGAAACGCGAGCGCCGGTCAGCCGCTGGGGTTCGCCCGATCCGGTGAGATTGCGGCTGATGCCGCCGATCATGGCCACCTGCTCAAACCCGCTGACGTTCTTGCGCCAGGCCAGGAAGTGCATCGCGTTTACGGGAACCAGCGGCGCAAGAAGGGCGAATTTGGGAACCACTTCGTGAACCACGAACAGGCGGCTTTCGTCGCCATATCCCAGCGGCCGCAGGAGGATTGCGTCTACTACCGTGAAGATGGCAGTATTGGCGCCGATGGCCAGGGCGAGCGTGGCAATGGCGACGACGCTGAATCCGGGATTACGTCGCATGGCGCGCCAGGCAATGCGGAGATCGGTCGCAACGCTCATGGAGGACCTCCAGGCAGCTAAGTTTTACTACGTCCCCAGCGGCCCAGGTGTTCCGCTGAATTAACATTGGTACCGGATCCAGGCGCCGCTATGATTGCATTCCCGTAGCGGTGTTCTAATATCAATGCGCTATGGGATGGACGCGCTTCGAGGCGTATGGTTCGCCTCACGTGGAAATATTAGCTGGGGGCGAACACAACATCTATGGCTTGGATCAAGACTGTTCCGCTGTCGGAGGCCGACGAGAAACTGAAGCAGGCGATTGCGGGTGAGAAGGCACTCTATCCCAAAGAGTACGCCGATCCGGTGCATCCGGATCCGTCGGGGGCGTCGTCGATCGTGGGCTCGCACACGCTCATTCCTGACGCGCTGTATCACGCCTTCAGCACCTTTGGCGCGCTGATGTCCCCGGACTTGCCGCTGGAGCGCCGCCAGCACGAGATGATCGC
>JAICJP010000080.1 GCA_025928375.1 Candidatus Sulfotelmatobacter sp. | reverse complement strand
GAATTGCTTTGGGGGGACCGCAAGATTCCTCTGCAGTTTGCTGTGCACGATACCAACTTGCAGATGGACTACGAGTACCTGCGCAACCGCTATGGGTGCGCGCTTTCTGTCGGCAAAGTGGATACTTCGTTCCAGGACTTTCGGCCATTTTCCTGGATGACGACCGTCCAGTTCGTCTTGGGCCCGAGTTTTGCCGACATCAAGTCCCTGCAATGGAACTCGGGAAAATCCTCGCTCCGAGCGAGCGGACGCATCAGCGATTTTCGCAACCCGCAGCTGCAGGGAACTTACGAGGCAGAAATCAATCTGCAGGAAGCGGCCGCGATCAGCCGCAGACACGACCTGCGCGAGGGCCTGGCTGAATTCAAAGGCGAGGGCCATTGGTCCTTGAATGGGTTCAAGGCTTCGGGCGTTGTGGCCCTGCGTGAACTGGGATGGCAGAACGATCAGATCGCGCTAAAGAAGGTTGGCGCCAATGCTGAATATGAGGTCACGGATCAGCAGATCAGGCTATCGAAACTGCAGGGCAAAGTCCTCGGAGGGACTTTCACCGGCGACGCGCAGGTGGAGAATTGGCTTCATAGCGTTCCTTTACCGAAGAATGCAAAAGCTCAATCCGAAGACGTGGCGGTGATTTCGGCCTCTAAGCCGCGGGCGAAGAAAGGAGAAAATCCCAAACTGCCCGGGGTGCAAACCGGAGTAGTTCGACTTCACTTGCGGGATGTCTCGGTGGGCGAGGCAGCGCGCAGCCTGGACGTGGCTGCGCACCCGTTGAGGGGCTTCTCCCCCGCCGGAGTCGCGGCGGGCAATCTCGAGGCGCTTTGGAAGGGCTCTCCGGCAAATGCTGAAGTCGGATTCGATTTCGATACAATCCCGCCGTCGCGGCCTGCTCGTCGCGAGTTGCCCATTACTGCCCACGCGCAGGGCAAGTACAGGGGAGCGAATGATTCCTTGGAATTGTCAAGGTTCAGCCTGACCACGCCTGATTCGAAGATCGACGCCTCCGGCACGCTGGCGTCGACTTCCACGGTGCGAGTGTCGGTATCAACGTCGAATCTGGAAGAATGGCGTCCTCTGATCGCAGCTCTGGGCGGCCCTACAGATGTGCCTTTCCGGGTGGATGGCGACGCTACGTTTAACGGCGTTGCGGGAGGAAGCTTCTCCTCGCCAACGCTCAGCGGCACTGTGGTGGCGCAGGATTTCGAATTCACCGTTCCCGCGACCTCTCGCACTCCTCAGAAGGAAGTGCATTGGGATTCCTTGGCCACTAATTTTCAGTATTCCTCGCGCCAGGTTTCATTGCGCGGCGGATCCTTGCGGCGAGGCGATACCAGTGCAGACTTCGACTTCAACGCTGCTCTGGACAAGGGACAATTCACGGCCAACACTCCTTATACCGCGAAAGTAAATCTGCACAATGTAGATGTGGCCTCGACCGCGGCGCTGGCCGGTTTTGATTACCCCGTAGCAGGTACGGCCGAAGTTGCTTTGCAGCTTGCCGGAACGCGGGCGCACCCGCAGGGACACGGGCACATCCATGCGGCGAATGCCTCCGCGTACCGCGAACCGATCGAAAGGTTCGACGCAGACTTGCAACTGGGGAGCGATGAAACTGCTCTCACCAACATCAATCTGACGCATGAGGGCGGTGCAGTCACAGGCAACGCCGCTTACTCGCCCTCCAAGACGGCTTTCCGACTGGACCTGATGGGAAAGAACTTTGATCTTTCGCGTATTCGTCAGATCCAACTACAACGCCTGCCCATCGAGGGAAAAGCTGATTTTACTCTGCAAGGCTCAGGCACCTTGCAGGCGCCCGTCATCAATGCTCATGTACGTGCTCGGGACGTTGCATTCGGTGGTGAACTGGCTGGCGCCCTGGATTTGCAGGCAACTACCAGCAACGGCCAGATGCAGTTGAAGGGAAGCTCAGAGTTTTCCCGTGGCACTTTGCTGCTGGAAGGCACCGTCGGTATGCACGACGGCTTTCCCGCGAAGGTTTCGGCCCGAACGGACAACCTGGATGTGGATCCTTTATGGCGCGCTTATTTGGGCCAGCAGCTTACCGGGCATTCGGCAGTCGGTGGAACCGTGAGCATGGAAGGTCCGCTCCGTTTTCCGGCGCAATGGGCCATAAAAGGCGATCTTTCCGATGTTGCCATCGACCTGGAATATACCAAGTTGCATAACCAGGGTCCGGTGCGCTTCGTTTACGCGGGTCAGAGATTGCAGATTGAGCCTGTGCACATGATCGGCGAAGGAACGGACCTCACTGGACGTGGATCGATTCACTTCGCGGGCTCCAAAGAACTGGATCTCGCCGCCGACGGGCAGGCGGATCTGAAGCTTCTAGGAGCGCTCGACCCGAATCTGACCAGTTCAGGCCTCACGACCATGCACGTAAGCGTGACCGGTACGCTCCAGGATCCTGTGCCACAAGGCACGATTCAAATCAAGAATGGCGCAGCCACTTACGGGGGGCTGCCCAGCGGTTTGAGCGACATCAACGGATCGCTGGCCTTCACCCGAGATCGCATACACATCGACCAGCTTACCGCCCGCAGCGGAGGCGGCAACCTCGATGTTAAGGGTGATCTCACCAATTACAAGCAGCAATTCAATTTCGATCTCACGGCAGTCGGGAAGGACGTTCGGCTGCGTTACCCGCCGGGTGTGAGCTCTACCGCAAATGCCGAACTGCACTGGCGGGGTAGCCGCTCGGCATCGATGATTTCCGGGGACATCATGGTAAACAAGCTGTCGGTCACCCCCGGATTTGATTTCGGATCTTATTTGGAGAGGAGCCGCCAATCGGCATCGATCACTCCGGCAAATTCGCCGCTCTACAACGTCAAGCTCGATATCGCGGTGCAGACTGCGCCGGAACTTCAGATGAAGACGGCCGTGGCGCGACTCTCGGGGGATGCCGACTTGCGCCTCCGCGGATCTCTGGCGCGGCCTAGCGTGCTGGGCAGAGCCGACATTCTGGAAGGCGATGCCACCTTTAACGGCATAAAGTTCCGCCTCGAACGCGGTGACGTCACCTTTGCCAACCCTGTGGCCATTGAGCCCCAGGTCAACTTGCAGGCGACCACGCATGTCCGCAATTACGATCTGGATGTTACCGTCACGGGTACGCCGGACCGGCTGAATGTGAACTACCGCTCCGAGCCACCTCTCCCCAAATCTGACATCATCGCTCTGCTGGCCTTGGGCCGCACCAGCGAAGAATCGGAACAGTTGCAGCAGCAATCCGGTCAGACGCTGTTCACCGATCAGGCGACGAACCTCATCATTAATCAGGCCATCAATCAGGCGATGGGCAACCGCATGCAAAGGCTGTTCGGGGTAAGCCGCATAAAGATCGATCCCCAGGGATTGACCACCGAAACGAATCCCACGGCCCGTGGCCCGCAAGTAACCATTGAGCAACAGTTCGCCAACAATCTCTCTCTTACCTACAGCACAAACGTGTCGCAAAGTTCGCAGCAGATCATTGAGGGTGAATACTATTTCAATCGCAACCTCTCGGTGGTGGGGACGCGCGACCAGAACGGCGTGGTCAGCTTCGACGTGCGAATTCGGCGGCGCAAGAAATAGAGCCTCGCTCGCATTCCAGGGTTCAATCTGATGGCCTCTGCTGCGGATTCCCCCATTTACGCGACCTTGCGCCAACGCATGGTGGATGAGCATTTACGGGCGCGCGGAATCAGCGACGAGCGCGTTCTCGAAGCTATGGCGTGCGTGCCCAGGCACGAATTTGCGCCCCCGCGCTATCGCGATCAGGCTTATGAGGATCATCCGCTGCCCATTGGCGAAGGGCAGACCATTTCGCAGCCCTATATCGTCGCCATTATGCTCGAAGCTCTTTCATTGATGCCATCCGACCGCGTGCTCGAAGTGGGGACGGGGTCGGGTTACGTGTCCGCCTTGCTCGCACAGCTTACGGCAGAGGTTATCGCGATTGAGCGTTACCCCGCGCTGGCCGATTCGGCCAGCGCGGTGCTTTCACGGCTAGGCTATCGGAACGTCAGAGTCGTAGTTGGCGATGGCAGTCGCGGATTCGCTGAAGCCGCACCTTACAATGCCATCATCGTCTCGGCTGCAGCCCCGCAGTTGCCGCACGAATTAATGGAGCAGCTGGCGGAAGGTGGACGGCTCATCATCCCGATTGGTTGGGAGGATTCGCAGCAACTGCAGTTGATTGAAAAGCGCAACGGTCAACCGCGCACCAGCCTGCGCGAGTTGTGCAGGTTTGTGCCCCTGATCTCCGATAAGCCCATGTAGGGGCGGATGCTTCGTCCGCCCCGCGAGCGCAGCGAGCGAGCGGAGGCGGCATTCTTCTCAGAGTGAATCCATGAAGTTGCTTCTGAATCAGATTGCTTCCAATTGCGCTTCACGCAACCCCGGACGAGGCGTCCGGGGCTACACGAATTATCAGCGCTTATCCCGGCGTTCCTCTTTTAGCATTAAATTACAATCCAATGGTGCCTGTCCTGCACAATCTGAGCGTTACGCTGGAGATGATCAAATGGGAGCACTCGATTTTTGCACTCCCCTTTGCGCTCTGCGGCGCGATGCTGGCGGCCGGAGGTTTTCCTTCTCCTCACCAGTTGTTGTGGATCATTGTGGCCATGGTCGCGGCGCGCTCCGCCGCCATGGCCTTCAACCGTTGGGCCGATGCAGCCATTGACGCTGCGAACCCCCGCACCAGTTCACGGGCCTTGCCTGCGGGAAATTTGTCGGCGGCCTTTGTCGTCACTTTTGTCGTGGTCTCCAGCGGGATTTTCATTCTGGCGGCCAGCCAGTTGAATCGCCTCACGCTGCTGCTTTCTCCGGTCGCTCTCGCCGTACTGCTGCTCTACTCCTACACCAAGCGCGTCACCCGCTGGTCCCATCTGGTACTGGGATTCGCCTTGGGGATCGCTCCTGCGGCCGCGTGGATTGCGGTGCGCGGGACGCTCGATCCTCGCATTCTTCTGCTGACCGCCGCGGTTACATTCTGGGTCGGCGGCTTTGACGTGCTCTATGCTTGCCAGGATTTTGACTTCGACTGCCAGGCGGGATTGCATTCGGTGCCGCGCTATTTCGGCATTCCAGCGGCGCTATGGGTCGCGCGCGCCTTCCACTTGGTCATGGTTCTTTTGCTGCTTGCCTTACAGATTTCGTTCGGTTTGGGGATGTGGGCCGGAGTTGGTGTGTTGGCCGTGATCGTGTTGCTGATTTACGAGCACTCCCTGGTCCGCGCTGACGATCTTTCCAATCTCAATGCCGCATTCTTCACTATGAACGGAGTAATTTCCGTGCTGTTCTTCGTGTTTGTGGCAGCGGATGTGCTTCACCGGAAATAGTAGGGATCCTTCTGCTCGTGCGATAAGCCGCTGGCGCCTGAACCGCGAGCCAGACGCCAGCTCTTCAATCCCTGCGCGCTACTGGTTGACCTTCAAGAGCAGCATGGTCCCGCTTTCCAACTTCACGTTGTTCTTATCTGAAGTCATCACGGTACCTTGCGTTGCGTTCGACCCCGGAGCAAGGGTCAGGTTGGAAATCCCGATGACGCCTTGAGTCTGCGCGGTGATGGGCGGACGTCCGCCATTCGCCGCCTGGTTGTCGCCCGTATCAGCACCGGCACCAGAGCCGGATGCCGAGGGGCTTGGAGCGGGCGGTGTCGTACCCGAAGATTTTCCTCCGGCGGTGCCGGTTGTCGCCGCGCCGGTTGGTGCTGCCCCGGAAGGCACTCCGGCTGCTTGCTCTTTTCCTGCTGGAGTATTCGCTTCACTCTGCTGGTTCTGCTGCTGCTGCCCGATTACCGCTTGAATGGACATGGGCATCTGCATGGTATTGCCGTCCTTGGTGACCGCGCGGTCGAAAGCGAGCCCCAACTCGGATTGCTTTTGATCCTTCTCACGCTTTTGCGCTTCCGTTACGTGCCCAATCACCTTGGTGTCCTTAGGTACCAGGACATCTCCGCTCTGCGTCTTCATGTCCATGGTGACCTTAGCCACTACTTCATCACCGGTCTTCGCCTTCTTGGCATCCACCGTCTTCGTGAGTTGCACGGGGATCACACTGCCGGGTGCGACGCGAGTCGGATGCTGTCCTGGGGTCGCAGACTGCGCGGAGTTTGGCGGCGTGCTCGATTGCGCCTGCGGCTGGGGAGTACCCGAGTTTGGCGACGGACTGGCGCTTTGCGCCAGCGCGACTCCGCACATGAGAGCCATAAATGCTGTGGCTTTGAAAACATTCTTCATTGAACTGTTCTCCTTCCACTTTAGCTGGCGAAGGGCGCAACTACATCCCACCTACATTCAACGATAGATGCAGTTTTCAACAGGAAAGTGGGCGCCGAAGTTGTCCGCGCGCCAACCGTGCGCAGGGCAGAGGCATCGGAATAGCATGCTGGCACGTGCCTTCTTGTCTGCTTTGATGGTTTGCGCGCTTGCCGCGTGCATCGCGTGCACCAACCAGAATCCCGACCAGATCCGCCAAAAAACGGCGGAGGAGACGGCCGCCGTCAAGCGTGACACGAAAGCCATCGCCCAGGGCCTCAAAGAAGGCCTTAGCAATAAGCGCTCCATCGATCTGAACAAGGCTTCCCGGCAAGACCTGGAATCACTGCCTGGGGTCAATGCGCATCAGGCCGAGCGCATAATCGCCGAGCGTCCCTACGCCAATACCCATCAGTTGGTAACTCGGCGTATCTTGAGCGAAGACGCATACAGTCAGATTCAGGACCGCGTTGTAGTTAACCAGTAGCCCCTGGTCGTAATGGCCGAGCGGGATGGTCCTGCGATATCATCAAAACAATGGCTAGTGTGCACGCATCCCACGCTTTTCAGACCCACGCCTTTCAGACAGACGATCCGCGCCTTGTTCGCATCCACGATAAGGTCACAAACGGCGAGCGTCTTGATGCCGCCGACGCGCTCACCCTTTACCGCACAGGAGACGTTCTTGCGGTCGGCTGGATGGCGAATCTGGTGCGCGAGCGTATGCACGGCGACAAGACCTACTTCAATGTCAACCGCCATCTCAATCCCACCAATGTGTGCGTGGCGGCATGCCGCTTGTGTGCCTTTGGCCGCAAGAAGGATGCGCCCGGCGCCTACACCATGGCGCTGGACGAAGCCTTTCGGACCGCTGCCTCCGGGTACTCCGAAGCGGTCACCGAATTTCACATTGTCGGTGGATTGCATCCCGACCTGCCGTTCCAGTATTTCCTCGATCTCTGCTCGGGCCTGAAGCAGCGCTTTCCGCAGGTCCATCTGAAAGCTTTCACTATGGTGGAAGTCGCGTATCTGGCCCGTCGCGCAAAGCTTTCGATTCGCGAAACCCTGGAGCAACTAAAGGCCTCTGGCGTCGATTCCTTGCCCGGCGGCGGCGCCGAAATTTTCGCCGACCGCGTGCGCCACATCATCTGCGACCACAAGATCGACGGCGATCAGTGGCTCGAAACTGCGAAGCTCGCCCACCAGATTGGTCTTAAATCGAACGCAACCATGCTGTACGGCCACGTGGAGAATGACGAGGATCGCGTCGACCACCTGATGAAGTTACGCGCACTGCAGGATGAGACCGGTGGCTTCCAAACCTTTATCCCACTGGCCTTCCATCCCGACAACACTCCGCTGCAGCATCTGCCCAAGACCACGGGCATGCTCGATATCAGGCAAATTGCGGTGAGCCGGGTGGTGCTCGACAACTTCCCCCATATTAAATCGTACTGGCAGATGATGACGGCAAAGATCGCGCAAATCTCGCTGCGCTTCGGCGCCGACGACATGGACGGCACCGTGATTGAAGAGAAGATTTACCACGATGCCGGCGCGACCACCCCGCAGGGTATGCGCCGCGAGGAGTTGGAGCGCCTGATCCGCGCCGCCGGCCGTGAGCCCATCGAGCGGGATACGCTTTACCGGTCGGTCACGCGAACCGAGACTTCCGTCACCGTAGCAGTCTAGATTTTTTCTCTCGCAATTCGCTTGGAACCCTGTATCATCCCTGATCTGCACCGGCGATGGTGAACGGATGCCGCGCATGTCCTTCTGGTGGACATCTTGTGCTCCGATACAAACATCCAAGCTGCCAATGCGACCGACCTCGAGGTCGGTCGTTGTGTTAATGCCACGGATGTGTACAAAAATTAGTTCGCCACTCGCATTTGGGAGCAGGGAAGTGTCGTTACTCTCAAGCACGATGCATGCCGCACTCCAATCCGCCGCAGGTGCGCCTCTCCCCGAGGCCGGATACGAGGCTCTACGTCGCGTTTCCCGCGCCATTGCCGCCCATCGCGACGTCAAAAAATTGTTCCGCAGCCTGGCGGATGAACTCCGTCCCGTGGTGAAGTTCGTCTTCTTGCGCGTCTTTCTGTACGACGAAAGCACGCGGCTCATGCGCCTGCACGTCAGCGAAGCGCCCGGGCAGTCTATGGAGGCGTTCAGCGAATTTCCTCCAGAAGGAACGGCAGTGGGCTGGGTTTACGACCGCCAGCAGGCGCTCGTGATTCAGGATGTTGACCAGGAACCGCGTTTCCCGCGCCTGCACGGAATTCTCAAGGAGTACGGCATCCGCTCGCATTTGACCTTTCCTCTCACCACCGCGCACGGACGCCTGGGCACTTTCGCTGTCGGCAGCGATCAAGTTGGCGCATACTCCGACGAAGACGTTCGCTTTCTCGCTCTGGTGGCAGATCAGATCGCGGTAGCCATTGATGACGCGTTGCATTCGCAGGCGCTGCAGAAAACCCAGTCGGAACTGGAGCAAAGAAATCAACGCCTGCAGTTGCTGCTCGACGTCAATAACAGCATCGCCGCGAATCTGGAACTGCGGGACTTACTGGTAGCCATCTCGGCCAATGTTCGCCGCGTGATGCAGGCCGACTTCGTAGGCGTGGCTCTTCCGGATTCAAACTCGGGAGGTTTGCGCGGATACGCCTACGAATCCGCCGAAGGCGCAGGCGAGCCTCCTTCTCCACGGCTGCTGCACGAAAATTCCGGTCCCGTGATCGCTTTTCGGACGGGCCAGCCGGTTGTCTTGCATGCCGCCTCGATCGCAAAGCTGCCACTGGAGACCGACGAATTCCGGCAGTTCGGAATGAAGGAGGCGTGCTCGCTGCCATTGATCAGCCGCGGACAGATTCTGGGATCCCTGGATCTGGGCCGGGCACGCGAAGCCGCGTTCAGCGATGACGAGGTGGATTTCCTCAGCCAAATTGCCAATCAGGTCGCCATCGCCGTTGATAACGCGCTTGCTTATGGACAAATTGCGGATCTCAAGAACGAACTGGCCCAGGAAAAACTCTATCTCGAGTCGGAGATTCGCAGTGAAATGAACTTTGCCGACATCGTCGGCAACAGCCCGAACATACGCTCCGTACTGGGGCAGGTCGAAACCGTAGCGCCCAGCGACTCCACGGTGTTGCTCCTCGGCGAAACGGGAACCGGCAAGGAACTAATGGCCCGAGCCATCCACGAGCGCAGCAAGCGGAGGAATCATGCCTTCGTGAAGATCAACTGTGCCGCAATTCCCATGGGATTGCTGGAAAGCGAAATGTTCGGCCACGAGAAAGGCGCGTTTACCGGTGCGGTCGCACAGCGAATCGGGCGCTTCGAACTGGCACACGGGGGAACCATCTTTCTGGACGAGATCGGCGAGATCCCGCTCGAACTGCAACCCAAGCTGCTGCGTGTGTTGCAGGAAAGGGAGTTCGAACGTCTGGGCAGTTCGCGCACCCTGCACACCGACGCCCGCGTCATTACCGCCAGTAATTGCGATCTGCAGGGCATGGTAGATGAAAAGAAGTTCCGCCCGGATTTGTTTTACCGCCTGAATGTGTTTCCCATCTTCATTCCATCGCTGCGCGAACGCCGCGAAGATATTCCAATGCTGGTGAGCCATTTCACACAATTGTTTGCCCATCGCGTGAACAAGAAGATCGAAACTGTGGCCACCGAAACCATGAATGCGCTAGTTGATTATTCCTGGCCGGGAAACATTCGTGAGCTGCAGAATGTGATTGAGCGTGCGGTATTGATTTCCAATGGACCAACGCTGAAAGTTCCTCTGTCGGATCTGGCCATCCGGCCTTCCCGGCCCGCGTCTCAGCACAAACCCGTGAAGGTCGGCGAAGAAGCGCAGCCCATGCGCAGCGTGCTGGAAGAAGTCGAACGTAAGCAGATTCTGGCTGCTCTGGAGCAGTCACGCGGAATTGTCGCTGGGCCGAACGGTGCGGCGGCCCTCCTGGGATTGAAACGATCTACTCTGCAATTGCGAATGAAGAAACTTGGAATCAACTCCCGCACGCGCTGAACATTTCGCTATGAACAGCGCCCATCAACATTCCACTCAGAAGTTCATGCCAGGAAAATGGCGGCTCTGTTCAGAATGCTGGCACACAGCAACTGGCACTCTGGTCATCAAATTTCTTAACACTCCCAAGTAATTCTCCTCACCACACTTAGCGTGACCCTATCGTGGCGAGCTTTGGCAGAGCCCGTGCTCTATGTATGCCTAGTCAACAAGGAGAACATTTCATGATTACGAAAGCCCTCCCCGCATTCGCTTTATCTATCGCAATGATCGCAATTACAAATAGTGCCGCGCAGGCTCAAAGTCACCGCAAGGTTGCGCTACAGGCTTCCGTTCCCTACGAGTTCGTCGTCGGGAATCGTACGTTGCCGGCCGGGAACTATGTCTTTGAGATGGCCACGGGATCTCCGAAGAGCACTGATCAAGCCGGTGTTCTGGTCGTGCACAACTATGAACGCAAGCTCTACGTCGCGGTGGCAACTGGAGTGGAGAACGATAGCAACACGCACGTTCTGCCCCGGCTGGTTTTCTTGCGCAATGGAGATCGCGTGTATCTCTCGAAGGTTTGGCGCCAGGGAGAAATCGCTGGCCTGAGCGTCCACACTCCTGCCACGCAAGAGGACTTGCAGGAGAGCGAAGTTCTGATGCTCTCCGCTACGACCAGCGGAGGCATGTAGAGGCGTTGCTGGCCGCGTCTCTCCTCAATTTCCGGAGAAGGCCCGAAATCCCCATAACCCACGAGGCCGTCGACGGATACCTCGGAGCCGCGCTGCAAGGCGCGGCTCTTGATGTTTACTGCTTGGGGTTCGTGGCCAGTTTGTGCAGCTCAGCCGGCGATGCGTTCAGCAGGTTCCGCAACACCGCCACTTCAGCGGCAATTCCGGTGTGCAGCGCCGGATCGACATCTGGTGCGAACAGGGATGAGTGGTTCGACGGTAGGTGTTCTCCTGTGGCTTTCGCCTGGGCAAACTTCTGCGGATCGGCGCCGCCCAGGCTGAAGTAAAAACCGGGCACACCCTGCTCGACAAAATATGAGAAGTCTTCCGATGGAGTGATCGGGCCGGTGATCTCAACGTGATCTTTGCCGAGCGCCGCTTCCAGTGGAGCCCGCAACCGTTCTGCCAACACGGGCTCGTTATAAACCGCATCCGTTTGTTCGTAGTGTTCCACTAACGGTTCGCGTGGCGCTCCCGCAGCGTCTGCTTCTGCTTTGGCGATGCGGGCGACGGCTGCGAGAACCTGCTTGCGAATATCCTGCTTGTAAGTTCGGATAGTCAGGCCCATCTCCGCCTGTTCGGGAATGATGTTGTTTTTCGTGCCCGCGCGGATATAGCCCACAGTCACAATCGCCAGTTCGCCGGGCTTCACCTCCCGTGACGCAATCGTTTGCAGCGAAAGGATGGTCCGGGCTGCAATCACAATCGGATCGATGGTCGTCTGCGGCGCTGCCCCGTGGCCCCCTTTGCCATAAATCGTGATGCGGAGCGAATCGGAATTCGTGTTGTAAATTCCTGGCGTGATGGATACGGTGCCTGCCGGCAGTTCGTTGCCCACGTGCAGGGCCACAATGGCGTCGGGCTTTGGAAATCGAGTGAACAGGCCAGCTTTGATCATCCCTTCCGCTCCCCCGATCGTTTCCTCGGCGGGTTGACCGATCAGGATCAACGTGCCGTGCCAGCCGTTCTTGCTGCGCGCCATGATTTCCGCAGTTCCCAGCAGTGATGCCATGTGCACATCGTGGCCGCAGGCATGCATCACCGCCACATCGCGCCCGGCATCATCTTTCGCATGCACTTTACTGGCGTAGGGAAGGCCTGTACGTTCCTCGACCGGCAGGGCGTCGAGTTCAGTGCGCAGCATGATCGTCGGACCATTCCCGTTCTTCAGGACCGCGACAACTCCCGTCCCGCCGATTTGCTCCGTGACTTCGTAGCCTGCAGCTTTCAATTTCCCCGCCAGTTTGGCAGCTGTTTCTGTCTCATGCCCCGACAACTCGGGATGCTCGTGCAGATCCAGGTACAGCGAGTGCGCGTCCGGATAAACGCTATCAATTTCCTTTGGCGATGAACTCTGGGCACAGGCAAAAGCTGCAATCAACACCACTGGCAGAACCCGGAATGGAGTCATGGCTGGCGATCATAACTGCTGCGCCGAAAGGCTGCAAACTTCGAAGTATCTCGGCGTTCCCAACATGAACAGAGTCTAATTTCCTACACTCGATTTCTGCTTTTGCCCTGTTGAAGCGGGTGTACAATTCGCTTAGAAAGCACTTGGTTGCGCGACTTCGTCAGCAAGGCCGAGGCGCTCATGAACGTTCACGTCAGCTATCGTCTTCCCAAACATCCCGCCATTGAGAAAGATGTTCAGCATCAGATCGAAAAGCTGGAAAAGCGTCTGCAGGTGTTCCGCCCGGACTTAGTCCACCTGAAAGGGATGGTTGAAGAAGTGTCTCCGCGCGAGGGGACCAGTGTGTCTCTCAATCTGCGCCTGCCCTCTGGGCAGATGGCGGTGCAGAAGGCAGCTCCTACTGCAACCAGTGCCGTAAAGGCGGCCTTTGAAGACTTGCTGCAGCAAGTCAACAAGCACAAGGACCTGTTACGAGCTTCCCACAAATGGCAACGCGGACGGCGGGGCGACAATACCGGCCGCAATGCGCCGGTGCATGAAGTCCCATTTGAACAAACCTTGGCAGCGGTGTTTCCCCCGACCATCTCGGCCGATGATGTTCGTTCTTATGTGAATGCGAACTTAGCGCGCCTCTCCCGCTTTGTGGAACGCGAGATTTACGTGCGCGAAGCGCAGGGTACGCTTCCCCCCGGCTCGGTGTCGAAGGAAGAAGTGATCGATGAGGCCATAGCCGCCGCTCTAAGCGACAACCAGGAGAAGCCGGAGAAACTCGCGCTCGAGCCCTGGTTGTACCGTCAGGCGTTGCGTGCCTTGGCGGACCTTTCTCGCGGGGACGAGAGCAATGGCAGCGCCGTGCATTTGGAAGATTCCGCGCGACAGCCCAATGTCCGCGGCAGCGACGAAGCCGAATTGCAGTTTCATCAGCCCGACGAATCCATGACCGGAGCCTCGGTAATCGCCGACGCCCGGGTGGCCACTCCTGAGCAGATCATGGCGTCCGACGAATTGCTGCGCCTCGTCGCGTCCGCTCTGCGCGACCTCGGCTCGGGGCCGCGCGAAGCCTTCATCCTCTATGCCATCGAAGGCTTCAGTGTTGAAGAGATTGTGGCGATCACCGCACAACCTGCCGAACGGGTGCTCGCCTTCGTTTCTGCCGCGCGCGATCACTTGCGCAAGGCGCCCGGGCTGGCCAGGCAATTCCAGGGCCGGTTCGCTCCAACCGGCGCCGCTTAATTCCAAAACTCGTAATCATTGGGGAGATCATCTATGAGTATTTCTCGCGAACAAATCCGTGAACTGGCTGAACTTCAGGACGAAAACACATGTGCTGTCAGTTTCTACTATCAACCCTCCGCACCCCGTAACAAAGCCCATAAAGAAGACATCATTCTGATTAAAGACCTGGCACGGGAAAGCCTCCGCCGGATCCAGGACAAAGCCAAACGAGACTGTGCCCGCCAGGACATTGAGCGCATCGTGCGGCTCTCGACCGAACTTCGTACCAATGGAACTCATGGCAAGGCCGTCTTCACCTGTGCGGATAAGAACGTGTGGCGCGAATTCGACGTCCCGGCTGAACTCGGCAGCACGCAGATCTTCATCGATCGCCATTTTCACCTAAAGCCTCTCGCCCGTCTGCTCGGAGCATCTCCTCTGCTGGCTGTGGTTCTCGTGGATAAGCACCGCGCCAGAATTTTCGATCTCCGACTGGGAGAACTGGCGGAACGCGACGATTTGTTCCATCCGCTTTCCCGCCGCGGAAGAAGTGATGGGTTCGGCGGTTACGATGGCGGTCACGCGCAACGCCGCGTGGAAGACGAAGTCCGCCATCATTTCAAAAACGTTGCAGGACTGTTAAAGGAGTTGCAGGAAAAGGGCGTCTTCGAAAAATGGATTCTTGCCTGCCAGGATGCGCACCGGCCAATTTTTGAATCGCAGCTGCATCCCTACATCAGCCAGACACTGATTGGGCATTTCAATGCGGATCTGGGACACGTCAGCGCCGATGAGATTCGCACCCACGCGCAGCAGATCCTCGATCGCTGGCACGATGAGCGCCGGCAAGACATGATGAACCAGACCTTGAGTCAGGCTCGCAGCAATGGTCGCGGCGTCACCGGCTTGCGGCGTGTCCTGCGATCCCTGGAGTTGGGAGAAGTGCAAACCTTGCTGGTCGGCGAAAATCTTCAGGGGCACGCGGTGGAGTGCACCCGTTGCGGTCACATCGACGCTCACCTCGTGAGTTTCTGTCCCGTCTGCGGTCACGCCACGCAGGAGATTGTCGATGTGGGTGAGGCCATCCTGCCCTGGGTGGTGCGTCGTGATATCGAAACTTTCTACGTCAAGGACGATCCGGAGTTCGATAAGGTCGGAAACATAGCCGCCCTGTTACGCTTCCGCTCGGAGAAAGTGCAACCTATCAGCGTGTCTGCTGCCGAAGATCTGGAGAAAGCCGGAGCCGAGTATCCCGGACGGCTGCGTCGCTATGCGCGACGGTAGAGAACAATAGCCGTTCTTCGACTCACTGGCTGCTCCGCCCCGCGGAGCAGCCATTTCAGCGAAGGTAAACCAAGCTTCGCGCACCTGAACTCGCCCGACTGCTCGTGATATCCTTCCGCCTTCCTGTGTT
>JAICJP010000464.1 GCA_025928375.1 Candidatus Sulfotelmatobacter sp. | reverse complement strand
GGTCACCGCTTCTGGCGTCGGCTCGTAGGGACAGAACGGGTCAGTACCTAGCGCGTCTCCCGTGTAGGCGAAGGCGCGGGCGCGCGAACCCCCGCACACATGGCTGTACTCGCAGGCTCCGCATTTTCCGTGGAATGTGTCGGGAGAATGCAGCGAGCGGAATACTTCCGAGTTCCGGTATACGTCCACCAGCGAGTCCACGCGCACGTTGCCGCAGCGCAGCGGCAGAAACCCCGAGGGGTAAATCTCTCCCAGGTTCGACACGAAGACGATCCCGTGCCCATCGCGGATCTGGAATCCCTTGTACACCGATGCCATCTTCATTTCCGATCCGGGCTTTCCCGACGCGCGCATCTTCTCAATCGCAATGCGCCGGTACGAGGGAGCTTCCGTCGTTTTCACCATAAATGGCGAGTGCTGCGACAATTCGAACACCCAGCGCATGATCTGCTCGCCCCGCTCGGGCGAGACTTCATTCAGCGCCTTGCCTCGTCCCACCGAGATGAGCATGAACAGGCTCCATCGCATCACTGGAAATTCCTTGCACAGCAGTTCGTAGATTGCGGGCAGGTCGTCGGCGGTTTCTTCCGCAACCAGCGTGTTCACCTGGATAGGAATGCCGAGCCGGCCGCAATGCCGCGCGGCCTCCATCGTGTGCTCGAATGTTCCCGGAACGGCGCGGATCGCGTCATGCTTTTCCGCGCAGGATCCGTCAAGGCTCAGCCCCAGGCTCTGGATCCCATGTTCTTTCAGCTTCGTGATCGCGTCGTGGGTCAGTTCCGGCGTGGCGCTTGGCGTGATCGAGACTTCCAGGCCCAAACCGTTGGCGTAATCGATCAGTTCGTAAATGTCTTTGCGGCTGAGCGGATCGCCTCCCGTGAGAATCAGGTGCGGCAACGGATCGCCGAACCCGACCAGCTGCTTGAGGAAGCGCTTGCTCTGCTCGGTCGAGAGCTCCAGCGGGTTGGCATTGGGCATGGCTTCGGCGCGGCAGTGCTTGCATGCCAGGCCGCAAGCCTGAGTCATCTCCCAGTACACCAACAATGGATTTTTAGAAAAGTCATGGACCAAGCGGCCCATATGAGGCGTAGTGCCAGAACCCACCATGATTTCCCCCTTACCACGTCTAGCTTTGAAACCCACAGGCAAATTCAGGGTAATTTTGGGTCGGGAAAAAGGCTGTGATTTGAATCACAGGGTGGGGTGACGGGTCTCGCAAAAAGCACGAGTCGGGATACCTGCTTGGGGTCTCCCGGCAAACCGAATCTAGGGGACTTCGCCCGCAGAATGAAGCACTTACAGACGGTTTATGCTGCTAACTGAGTCTCAAGGCAGCAGCCGGAGAAGTCGCCTCACACAGGGACCTCCTCCATCTGCGCCCGAGAGACGTAGCTGGCTACGTCCCTACCAAGTGCTGCCCATCGTGTGGAGAACACCCGCTACTTCATGTCGTGGTGTTCGCGGGCCCACTTCTCGGCTTGATTCAATTCGCCGAGGGCCTGCTCGATGTGGTGCATGGCGGCGACCCTGTGTCCGCCCCATTGTCCACCGGCGTGCTGGAGTTCGTTGTTAGCGTTTTGCAGCGCGCGCCGGGCGTTCTCCACTTCGGCGGGCACGTCCCGTTGTGCAGGCTCAGGAAACAGGGAGACAGCGGGTGAGAGGACAAACATCGCGAGCAATGCAAATGTTGCAACTTTCATAGTGTTCCCCTTGGGGGCGAATTTGGGAGAGCAGCTTAGCACAAAGCCATGCAGGGTTTCATACAGGAATACCCGCAGGCGGCCCTGGCCAGCATTCGTGGATACGCTACAGGCTGGGGCCGGTTTCTAATGGGTGTGCAACCAGGCTGCGGAACCCCGGGCTGGTTTCCGGTGTCAAGTAAAGCAAACGGAACGGGCCAGCCGTCGGTGCGAAACCCTGCGCATCATTGTGCGCCGGCGGAGAGGATTGGGTGGGCGCCACTCGTACTATGATTCTCCGCTACAGGAGGTTCCCGCATGCTGTTTACGAAAAATCGCGCACGAACCTGGCCGCAGTTCCGGGCAAGATTCCCGCACTTCAAACTCTTACTGTGTCTTTCGTCGCTGGTCGCGGTCACTGCGCTGGCGCAGACTTCCATCCCGGATACTCCCGCGGGAAGGACGCTTCGCGCGTGGCTGGATGCGTTTAACAGCGGAGACCGTGCGAAGGTGGACTCCTACATTAAGAAATACGATCCCGATAAATCTGCAGACGGCATGATGGAGTTTCACAACCAGACAGGTGGGTTCGATTTGCTGGCGATCGAAGCGAGCGAGCCGACCCTCATCAAATTTCGGCTCAAGGAAAAAGCCGGGAGTACGGTGGCGATCGGGAGCATACAGCTGAAGGATGCTCAAACGGGAACTGTCGAGTCACTCAACTTGCGACCGATCCCACCGGGCGCGGTGGTCGAGAGCGTCAAATTGGATGCCGCCGAGAAACAGCGTGTCATCGACGGAGTCGCAAAGAATTTGAAAGAGTCGTATGTCTATCCCGATCTGGCGCAGAAGATGGAGGACGCGCTTCGTTCCCATCAGAAAGCGGGAGAGTACGACGCGATCACGGATGGCGATGTTTTTGCGAATCGCCTGACCAAAGACTTGCGCGCGGTTAGCCAGGATAAGCATTTGGGAGTGAATTTCAGTCCGGTGAAACTGCCGCCGGAAGATGACAAGCCCAACGCGGACGAAGAGGCGGAGTTCCGCAAGGAAATGGAGCGAAGCAATTGCGAGTTCCAGAAAGTCGAGATCCTGCCGCGGAACATTGGTTATCTAAAGTTCAATGCCTTTGCGGATCCCTCGATCTGCGGTCCTACCGTAGTCGCGGCCATGAATTTCCTGGCGCACGTTGACGCCATCATCTTCGATCTCCGCCAGAATGGCGGGGGTGATCCGAAGATGGTCGCGATGGTCTCCAGTTACTTGTTC
>JAICJP010000189.1 GCA_025928375.1 Candidatus Sulfotelmatobacter sp. | reverse complement strand
GCCCATTTCAATTTTAGATCTTTCAGCTGTGCGCGATTCAGTCCTGCGGATCGTGAGGACTGATAACGGCTGTTGCCGGGATCGGCGCCCCAGCCGTTCCAAACTCCAGAAGTTGCGGGAGGACTGACGTCGCGAGCGCAGTAGCCGGTAAACGCGACCACGGGAGAGTCGGGCGCGGCCAGGTAAGTTGCGATGGCAAGCTTCTGGATCTTGGTCAGGCCTTTAGCTTCGAATTTCATCCGGCCCGAATTCAGGGCCGCGAGGATGAACCTCTGCGACATGAGGTGTAGGGCTGCGGGCTCGGGAGCGCGCATATCATTGCCCGGAGTGTGACAACTGGCGCACCTTTTCACAAAAAGGGCGGAGCCATCGGGCGGCGGAGTATTCGGCTTTCGCGAACAGGCTTGCAGGAAGAGGACCCCCAGGGCGGCTGCCAGCAGGATGGCGATCCTGGCTCCATGCGTCCGCCATAGTGAAGAAACACTGGGACACACGGCGACGCAACGCGGTTTCGCACCCGGAACAAAAAGCTTCACAGTTGGCCTAGGCGCAAGCATCCGGAGTTAGATGATCGATGGCGCGATAAGTACTGTCTGAGGTGTGTAGAGATAGGTAAAGATTCATTTACAAATTCACGTTGCATAAGGGCAATTCTGGCGAGAGTACGGGTCCTGCTGTATAGACCGAAAGCCAAGCGCTGTACAGGGGGGCCCTGATGATAACAAAAGTGGATGCCTGAGGGCGCTGCTAAAATTTGTAGCGACATGGCACCTTCCGACCAGCGCGCTTTTCCAAGGACCATCTTCCATGTGGACATGGACGCGTTTTTCGTTTCGGTGGAAGAGCTCTACGATCCATCTCTGAAGGGCAAAGCGGTTGTGGTGGGCGGGCAGCGGGACGAGCGGGGGGTAGTATCGGCGGCTTCGTATGAAGCGCGGAAATTCGGAGTCCACTCCGCCATGCCGTTGCGCACCGCGGCGAAGCACTGTCCACATGCCATTTTTGTCGACGGACATCCTGAGCGGTACCGCGAGTGTTCCGAAAAAGTCTTTAACGTGCTAAGTGCGTTCACTCCGCAGCTGGAGATGGCGTCCATCGATGAGGCCTACCTCGACATGACGGGAACGCAACGGCTGCACGGGCCTCCGCTGAAGGCAGCGAACGATTTGCACCAGCGGATGAAAACCAAGACTGGGCTGAATTGCTCGGTCGGAATTGGAACTTCGCGTTTGATTGCCAAAGTGTCATCAGGGCAGGCCAAACCAAACGGGCTTCTGTGGATCATCCCCGGAGAAGAAGCTAAATTTCTGGCGCCTTTGGACGTGCGTGAAATTCCGGGCGTGGGCAAGGTGATGGAAACTCATCTTCACTCTTTGGGGATTAAAAAGGTGGGGGATCTCGCGCGGCTGGAAGAATCGGAACTGAGCCAGCGTTTTGGGAAATGGGGTCTCGCCCTTGCCGGAAAAGCCCGTGGCGAAGACGCGGGCGGATGGTTCGATAGCGAAGTCGGCGCCGATATCGATGCGAAATCAATCAGCCATGAACACACTTATAACGAGGATACGGCCGATCCTGCTCGCCTCGAATCTACTTTAATGCGATTGTCAGAGATGGTCGGACGGCGTCTGCGGGAAGCCGACTTCTACGCCCGGACGGTGCAGCTCAAGCTCCGCTATAAGGATTTCACAACCATTACCCGCGCTCACAGTCTGGCCAGCGCCACCCAACTCGATACTGAAATTTTCGAGCAGATCCGGGCTTTGTTCAGAAGTAATTGGAAGAGAGGAAATGCGGTCCGGCTGCTGGGGGTGCAGGTGTCTTCGTTCAGTACGCAAGCCGAGCAAATGGATCTGCTGGACGGGAACCGCAAGCAGCGCTGGAAGGACGCTCTCGCCGCGGCAGACAAGTTGCGAGACAAGTTCGGAGAGTCCAGTGTCGGACTTGCCTCTGGAATGCGCGGCAGTTTCCGCGAGCGTACGCATGAGAACCCCGCCGGGTTGCCGGGGAAAGGGAAGAGCTAACACAGGTGCGGTCTCTTCGTCTCGCCGCGGACGCCTCCGTCTGCAGAGACGTAGCAAGCTACGTCTCTACGAAGAGGAGCGGGGAGAGACTTATACATGTTCTCCTCCTTCTTGACCTCTACCTTCTTGACCTCTACTGCGGCGCAAACTAAGATGCCCCTTCTCTTTCCGCACCACTTTGGAGCCTCATATGCGCAAGCTGTCAGTCCTTTGCCCAATCGTTTTTCTGCTCAGTATGTGCCTGTATGCCGCCGATTCGAATCCTCCGTTATTGCTGCGCTTTCCGACGGTCAGCAAAACGCAAATTGTTTTCAACTATGGCGGTGACCTGTGGATTGTGGGCCGGGACGGCGGCGAGGCTCGCCAACTTACATCGGGAGTAGGAATCGAAGCGCTGCCACATTTCTCTCCGGACGGATCCATGATTGCTTTTACAGGAGAGTATGACGGTAATCGAGACGTCTTCGTGGTCTCCGCGACAGGTGGCGTGCCGCGACGACTGACTTACCATCCCTCTGACGAATACGTTGCTGGATGGACACCGGACGGCAAGAAGGTGATGTTCAATTCCTGGGGCAGCAACTTCATCCATTTTGAGGATCAGCTGTACACGATTCCTGTGGAAGGAGGGCTACCCACAGCGTTGCCACTGCCGATCGCGGAGGATGCTTCGTTTTCCCCAGATGGAACCCACCTTGCCTATGTTCCGCATCCCAAGTGGCAGCAAGCGTGGAAGCGCTACCGAGGCGGGCAGACCACTCCGATCTGGATCGCTAGTCTGAGCGACTCCAGCACGATCAAAATCCCGCGCGACAACTCCGACGATCACCACCCGATGTGGGTGGGAGACACGATTTACTTTCTCTCTGACCGCAACGGACCTGTGAGCTTGTTTGCCTATGACACCAAAACAAAACAAGTCACAGAGGCTCTGCACAGCGATGGCCTGGATTTCAAGACTGCTTCTGCGGGACCGGACGCCATCGTCATTGAGCAGTTTGGAGCGATCAAGCTTTACGATCTGCAAACGCATCAGGCACGCAACGTCGATATCCAGGTGCGCGGCGATGTGCAAGCTGTTCGCCCGCACTTCGCCAAGGTCGAACCCAAGAAGATTCAGAACTTCGGAATCTCACCGACCGGAGCGCGCGCGGTATTCGAAGCATGGGGAGAGATTTTCACGGTTCCCACGGATAAGGGCGATATTCGGAACCTGACGAAGACTCCCGCCGTGGCGGATCGCGATCCATCGTGGTCCCCTGATGGAAAATCGATTGCGTATTTCTCCGATGACTCAGGCGAATACGAGCTCTGCATTCGCGATCAAAACGGGTCGGGAACGGCACGGCACATTAATCTCGGCAATCCACCGTCATTCTTCTACACGCCGACGTGGTCCCCAGACAGCAAGAAGATTGCCTACACCGACAAGCGGCTGCAGTTGTGGTATCTGGACCTGGATAAGGCAGCGCCGAAGTTGGTGGACACTGACTACTACTTTACCTTCGCGACTAATCCCATGAGTCCGAGTTTTTCTCCGGACAACAAATGGATCTCCTACACCAAGCAGCTGGTCAGCGGACAGCACGCGGTGTTCGTGTATTCGCTGGAGCAGGGCAAATCGTTCCAGATCACCGATGGAATGAGCGATGCCCTGTATCCAGTCTGGGATAAGAACGGAAAATATTTGTACTTCACGGCCTCAACCAACCTGGCGCTTTCGACCGTCGCCCTCGACATGTCTGCTGATGAGCATCGCGTGACGCGCAGCGTGTATTTGACTGTGCTCAGCAAGGATGAAAAATCGCCGCTGGCTCCGGAAAGCGATGAGGAAAAAACGAAGGATGAAAAGAAACCAGACCAGGACAAGAGCAAGGATCAGCCCGCGGACAAGGAGGATTCAAAAGCAAAAGACAAGAAGAAAGCGGGCGCCAAGCCAGCGGAGGACAAAAAATCTGAGGACAAGGCTAGCGACAAGAAGAACGAGCCGGTCGTGGTGAAGATTGATCTCGATGGTATCGGGCAACGCATCATCTCCCTCCCCATTCCCGGCAAAAATTATTTGAGTATGCTGGCGGGAAAGAGCGGAACGCTGTTTCTGGCTGAAGGGCCGATGATTGTAACCGAGGACGACTATCCTAACGTCCCGGAAACCATTCAGAAGTTCGATCTCGGCAAGCGGAAGGTGGATAAGGTTCTGGAGGATGTGAACGACTTCACAGTGTCCTTTGACGGAGAAAAGATTCTCTACCGCAAAGGCGATTCATGGACGACTGCTTCGCCCGATGATTCTCCGGGAGGGGGCGGCGGAAGCGCTCCCAAACCTGGTTTTGGTCCCCTGAAGCTCGATGGCTGGCAAGTCTATGTTGAGCCGCGGGCGATGTGGAAGCAGATCTACAACGAGGCCTGGCGGATCGAGCGCGATTTCTTCTACGACCCGCACTATCACGGCCTCGATCTAGAGAAGGTGAAGAAGAAATACGCTCCTTATCTCGATGGCATCGCTTCGCGCGATGAGCTGACGTATCTGTTCCAGGAGTGCCTTGGCGAGATGACGGTAGGCCACATGTTTGTGGGCGGCGGAGAGACTCCTGAGCCCAAGAAGTTCAAAGCTGGATTGCTGGGCGCGGATTACAGCCTGGAAAACGATCGGTACCGGGTCTCAAAAGTCTACAACGGGGAGAACTGGAATCCCGGCAACGAAGCGCCGCTGACGCAACCTGGCGTTAACGTAAAAGCTGGAGACTATATTCTCGCGGTGAACGGGCGCGAGCTGCACGCCTCCGACAATATCTACAGCTTCTTCGAGGAGACTGCAGGGAAGCAGGTGCCGTTGAAAGTTGCTTCCAATCCGGACGGCAAGGATTCGCGTGAAGTTACAGTCGTGCCGGTAGAAAGCGAAGAGCACCTGCGCCACCTGGAGTGGATCGAGAGAAATCGTCGCCGTGTGGATGAGGCCACGGGCGGAAAGATCGCCTACGTGCACGTGCCCAATACCGCCGGAGAGGGTTATACCAGCTTCAACCGGTACTTCTTCTCGCAGGTTGGCAAACAGGGAGCCATTATCGATGAGCGCTTCAACGAAGGCGGACAATTAGCGGATTATATTATCCAGTACCTAAACCGGCCGCTCATGAGCAAGGTGGTTACGCGGGATGGACATGATTGGGTGAGTCCTTCGGAAGCGATCTACGGGCCGAAGGTGATGATCATCAACGAAATGTCAGGTTCCGGAGGAGACGCGCTGCCCTGGTACTTCCGAAAATCGGGAATTGGTCCGCTGGTCGGCAAACGAACTTGGGGCGGACTGGTAGGCATCGGGGGCTATCCCGAACTGATCGATGGCGGTCGAGTGACTGCTCCTCGCGCGGCGATCTATGGTTTGAAAGGCGAGTGGGAAGTGGAGAACCATGGCATTGCACCCGATGTGGAAGTCGATCTCGACCCCGCGGCCTGGCGGCAGGGGAAAGATGCACAACTGGAAAAAGCCATCGAGGTTGTGATGCAAGAGTTGAAAGATCACCCGCAACCGGAGATCAAGCTGCCGCCGTATCCCAATTACCACGAGAACGACGATTTGGGGCAGCGCTAAGGAACGCCAAAGGAGACTGTGATGTTACGACCGATGTTGCTGATGTTGCCTTTAATCCTGGGAGGTATCGTCCTGGCCGCCGGGAGGAGTTCCTCGCCGCGCGGCGTGCTGCTGGTGGCGAACAAGGGCGATGCGACTCTGGGGATCATCGACGCGAAATCCGGCAAGCAGGTGGCCACGGTTGCTGAGCGCGGAATCACTGGCCACGAGGTAGTCGCCTCCCCTGACGGGAAACTTGCTTATGTTCCTGTCTACGGAAATTCCGGGGTGGGCAAACCGGGCACGGACGGCAGCAACATGGTCGTCGTGGACATCGCCTCTCGAAAAGTCGTGGGCAATCTTGATTTTGGACACGGAGTACGTCCGCATTGCCCGATGTTCGGGCCTAAGGATGGGCTACTCTACGTCACTACCGAACTCGATAACGCGGTTACCGCCGTTGAGCCCCGCAAGCTTAAAATTGTTGCGAAGATTCCAACGGGACATCCTGAGTCGCACATGTTAGCCATCACTCACGATGGCCATTATGGATACACAGCCAACGTGGGCTCTGGCACGGTGTCTGTGCTCGATCTGGAGTCGCGAAAACTGATCGGCACTATTGCAGTTTCGCCGCAGGTGCAGCGCATTTCGTTGTCGGTCGACGATCGATTGGCATTTACTTCCGATCAGACCAAACCTCAACTCGCGATCATTGATACGCGCGCCCGAAAGGTCCGCAACTGGGTTGCTCTGCCTGCGACAGGATATGGCACGGCCGCGACTCCAGATGGAAAATGGTTACTGATTGCCATGCCCGGCGCAAAGAAAGTTGCGGTCCTCAATCTGAACACGCTCAAGATAGAGCACCTAATCGAGGTGCCAGCGGCGCCGCAGGAGGTATTGGTTCGTCCGGATGGCGCCGTGGCGTATGTATCCTGTGACGCCAGTCATCAGGTGGCGGAGATTCAAACTTCAAACTGGACTTCGCGGCTGATCGATGCGGGGCCCGGCGTTGACGGTTTGGCGTGGGCTCGCCAGTAGTGGATCGTCGCCGACCGCGGCTTAGAATGTCGCAGGAATGCAGCTAGCCTGACGCAAAGCAGGACCCTCCGCCGTCATTCATTGACTTGCTGATTCGGCCATCGTAAGATTCCCGCGCAATGGAAGCGGCTGCTTTCGCCGCCCGCCCTCATCAGAGGATCCGTCATGCAACTGCACCTGGAGAGCCGTCCAATTGGCGAGGTTCTGGTTGTCCAGTGCATTGGGCGGTTGGTTGCGGGGAACGAAGTCTTCACCTTGCACTCGCTCGTGGGAGACGGGATCGAGAAATACGGCGACGTCGTACTGCAACTCGATCGGCTGGATTATGTGGATAGCAGTGGGCTGGGTGCGCTGATTTGTCTGATGCAGGCGGCTCGCGCCAAAGACGGGGACCTGAAACTCACCGGAGTTCCTTCTCGCCTGCAAAAAATGCTGGACCTGACTCACCTCAGTTCGCAATTTGAAATTTACGAATCGATGGAGGAAGCGATCACAGCCGCATACCTGGGCTCACGCTACTCCCGGGGAAAAACGGGGGACACGAGGCCGCGGATCTTATGCCTCTACGCGTCTCTGGATATGTGCACCTTCTTGCGCGAGATTCTGTGCGCGGCAGGGTTCAACGCATTAACCACAACGGCTGTTGAGGATGCACCCATTCTGCTGAAGGCAACCAAGGCTCAGCTGGTGATTGTCTCATCTCGTATTCAGATGTTGCGGGGTAAGCCGATTCGCGCAGTGTTGCAGGAGATTGTTCCCGGCATCCAATTGCTGGCGCTGGATGATCAGTTCGCCACGCTCGATCCTGGAGAGGCGGCTCACAAACTCCTCACACATGTGAACTGCGTGCTCTCCCCTGCAAACTCGCCGTCCTGATGAGGCTTGCTCGACTCTGACCCACCGATTGTTCCCTGTGCAACTCCGCGCATTTTTACCTTCGGGATCGATGCCCTCTCATTCATCAGTTGAAACACCTCCGGTAAACCCCTGATTCTGCTTCGCAGAATGCCGCCAACTCAGGAATTACAAGTGGCATCTGAATGTCGCACGCTTCTGGGGAAGGCAGTGCCACGAATCAAGACATGAAAACAAAATTGTTTCGCTGGGTTACCTGCGCTGCGATACCGGTCGCCTTGTTATCATTTTCGGGCTGCAATGGGGTGAGCAATGCCAATGGCAATGGCAATGCTCCGGACCTGGTATTTTCTGCCAGTTCAGGTGCCATTAATGCCGGACAGACAGTCACGCTGAATTGGCAGACGGCAAATGCTACTTCGGTCACGATCACAGCTACGGCAGGTTCCTCGACACGAACCTTGACCACCAGTTCTCAAGCTTCGGGCAGCATCACTGACGCGCCCACAGCGACCACCACCTACAGCGCTACTGCAAAGGGTGCACACGGAACGACTCCCGCGCAAACCGTGACGGTGCAAGTGGTGGGAGCGGCACCACCGACGATTACCCAATTCACTGCGAACCCGATGTTCTTGAATGCGGGGCAGAGTACCACCCTGACTTGGGCGACTACGAATGCAACTTCGATCACGATCACTCCGGCCATACCTCAGCCGGAAGACACCGGTCCGCTGCCTACTTCCGGGTCGTCTTTGGTTCCGATCGCTGCGACTACAACTTACACCCTGACCGCTACGGGACCGGCTGGCACATCTGCCCCCATGACAGTGGCCGTCACAGTTCCATTCACGTTGAGTCTCACCGCGTCGCCCGCAACCATTGCAGCCGGCACGTCAGCAACATTGTCCTGGGACATAAGCGGTACCCCCACTTCTCTCTCCCTCACGGACGG
>JAICJP010000239.1 GCA_025928375.1 Candidatus Sulfotelmatobacter sp. | reverse complement strand
GGCCGATGGGAACTCACGTCAGTTGACATTGATATGCAAGGAAAGGCGCTCCTGTTTAAAACGATCGCCATTCACCAAAAAGAGCGTCGCACGAGTTTCCGAAGCGTTCCTGGCACTCTACATCTAGGCGACGCCGCCGAGATGCTGACGAAGCAAGTTATTGTTGCTGCTAATCAGTAATTGAGCGCGATTCGCTTATCGGAGAATGGCTCAGCTCAAGAGCTGTCCCGCGCTCAATCTGAGACTCCGTTGTGGGGAGCGATGTCATCGACCCGCAACGCCTTCGGGCTGGAAATCACTGCCACTCTCGGCTGTCTCCCCGGTCGCTCCCGCGTGGATCCCCCATCCTATCTCAATGTTGTCGGCACATTGAGCCGAATAGGAGATGCGGAGTATAAAGGTCCCTTATCCTTCTCCTTGCTTTCATGCTTTCTGCGGTACATCCGGTGATCTGCTTCGGTCAGCAATTGCTCGGCTCGTTCTCCGTCCGCGGGGTAAAAGGCGGTGCCCACACTGACGGACAATTTGACGGCTTCGTTCATGCGTCTGCCTGCCGCCACTCCCACGGAAGATATTCGCTCAGCCATATCGAGAACCAATTCGACCGATGCTGCGGGCGCAACTACCACGAACTCATCGCCACCCATGCGCGCTACACAGTCATATTCCCGGCAAGCCTGTCTTAGGAGTTCAGCAAAGGCAATCAACAACTTATTACCTTCTATATGGCCGAATTGGTCGTTGATGCTCTTGAACTGATCCAGATCGCACAAAAAAACGGCCAAGGATGTCCCTTCACGTCGACACCGACCCAGTTCCTTTTCGAGCTGGGTGAAAAGAGCTCGCGAGTTGAGCAAACCCGTAAGCGCATCTGTATTGGCCGACGCCTCAGCGTCTCGATATTTCAGAGAATTCTCGAGCACAAGGCCCAGTTTAGAGCTGATCGCCTGCACAATCCGCAGATGATCTGAGGTAAACGCATCAGGTTCGGAGGCATAAAGAGCAAGGACACCGAGTACTCCCGATGCTCCTTCGAGTGGAACTGCCAGTCCGGATCGCAAGCTGCTGAAGTTCGTAGGATCATTCAAGTAGCCCGGCTCTACCGATGGATTGCCGTTCAGAATGGGTCTTCCGTTCTGGGCCACCCACCCGGACAAGCCTTCACCGAACGGTATTTCGAGCGATGATATAAGATCCTCATTTGTCCCTCTCGCGAATTCAGCATGCAATACATCATTGTGAACCAGATAGAGAGCAATGGAGTCATAGGCGACCAACTGCTTTAGACGGGTCGAAAGAACCGAGACAGTGTCCTTTAGAGATAATGAATTCCCGAGTTCATGCGTCAACTCAAACAACATATGCCCTTCCTGGCGTGCCGCAGCGATGGAAGATAAGAACCTGCGCCTTGCAGAGAATCTGTCACTCGCCTCTTCTCCCGAACGTTGGAAGCCTGCTGCCGGAGCCTCTCCACGTTCGACTTTTATTGCGGTGGACAGCCTTGTTCTGCCCTGCGGAGAACACTCGACGGCCATTCGTTCGAGTTCGATATAGCGCGCTTGCAACGCTTTGACGACGTCCGGGTCGAATGCCTTGCCTGCCTCTGACGCCACGCACGCCATCGCCTCATCAAGCGGCAAGGCTCTGCGATATTGTCGATCGCTAGCCAGAGCGTCAAGGCAGTCCACTGCGCCCAGAATGCGCGCACCGATTGGAATCTCGTTTGCTCTGAGACCATCCGGATAACCGCTTCCGTCCCACTTCTCGTGATGCGACCGAACGATGGGCACCACTGGATAAGGGAAGTCCACCTCTTTCAGGATCTCGGCGCCGACAATCGGATGAATCTTCATCTTCTCGAACTCTTCCGGAGTTAACTTTCCCGGCTTCGAGATGATGTGCTCCGGGATCGCCAGCTTACCGATATCGTGCAGCAAGGCCGCAGCCCGCAGCGCTTCCTTTTCCTCATGGGCGACCCCCAGGTCGTCAGCCAACGCCATGGCATAGGTCCGAACACGTTCCAAGTGTTCGTGCGTATTGTGGTCCTTGGCTTCAATCGCGAGTGCTAATGCTTCAATTGTTCGCAAATGAAGACCAGCGATTTCCTCAACGTGTTTTTTTTCGGTTTCAAGTTTGCTCAAATAGAGATGATAGGAACGATAGATTGCATATACTGCGGGCATGCCCACCACAGCCGTCTGCCAACCGATCCGATCACTGAATTGTCCAACGGCTGCCGCAACGGCCGCGCCCACCAAATAGTAAGGAAATGACCAGAAGTAGCACTCCCGCCATATCGCGATCGCTTTTTTCTGCTCCGTGAAGGAGATCACAAGAGATGTTGCGACGGTGTTTAACAGGAAATAACTGATGGCCGCTGCCATCAGGGCCAACGGACTCGCACCTCGGAACACGCTGTTTATACCGGCGTGATAGACGCCGAACGCTCCAGTGATCGCAACGGTGAGTTGGGAGAGATTGAAGATGAATTGCACCGGCTGAATGCGCTTGGATCGTTTCCAGAATGACTGGACTACAACGGCCGCAATCCCAAGAAGCAAAGCCTCCCCGAGCGACATCCCCTTCACAGCCCAGAGAATGAATAGGAAATTGACTGACATCGTGCCGTCGACACCCGGCAGTTTGATCTTCAGGGCTGACGCCGCCGTGGTTACAACTAGATAAAGCAGAAAGTAGAGTGCGTTCTCTTGATGCCACTGAACCGCCGCAACAGTGAAACTGCACGCCGCAGCCACTGCGAGCACACTGATGAAAGCCTTTGCGTGCCTATTAAGGGGCATGGCAGGGTTCTCGTTCTCCGAGCCTAAGACAGTTGTTCCAGTCATGCGAGTTACCTTCGTGCGCGTGCATGTAATCCTCTCGTTATGAACGCCGGGCAATGTTGTGGCTGCCCTTCGCACGCGGGACAATCTGTCCCGCGCTCATGAGCCAAGTTGTCTGGGGAACCCTTATGTCGGCGGCCTTTGCTGCTATTTTTCAAATGCTTACGCTTCAACCAAACTGGCACCTTAGCTGCACATAATCAGCCGAGACTCGAGTTTGTGCCGGAGGAAGTATGAGGAACATCTTGGTTACCGTGCTGCTGGCTGCCGCTTCCATTTCCGCGAGCGCCCGAAGCCGGAAGATTTCTTCAGACGTGCCAGCGCGCAATACCGGGGCCGTCGACGTGATTGTGCAATTCAAACACGTGCCCAGTACTGCCCATGCTGCCAAGATCACAAGCCGCGGCGGAAGGCTGACATCCGATCTCTCGGTAGTCAAGGCTTTGCACGTATCGATGCCGGCCAACCGGCTCCAGGATCTGGCGGGCGACCCCGAGGTCACGTACATCTCGCCCAATCGTACCTTGGTGAGCAAATTAAATAATGCGGCGGTAGGTGTGCTGGCAAACTACGCTTGGAGTCTTGGGTGGGATGGAACAGGAGTCGGGGTCGCTGTCATCGACAGTGGCATTCACCTCGTGGACGATCTCAAGGATGCCCAAGGCCATAGCCGCATTACCTATAATTTCGACACACTCGGCGGCGGTAACGACGACAAATATGGTCATGGCACTCACGTTGCAGGTATTATCGCGGGGAACGGCAAGTACTCGGCATGTGCAAACTGTGACATCCTCATCCGGGGTATCGCACCCAATGCAAGGCTCATCAATTTCCATGCGCTGGACCAGAACGGCCAAGGCACGGATAGCTCGGTAATCAATGCCATCAATGATGCGATTCAGTTGAAGAAGCAGTACAACATCCGCGTGTTGAACCTGTCCTTGGGCCGCTCGGTTTACGAGAGCTACAAACTGGACCCACTCTGCCAAGCAGTGGAGGCCGCATGGAAGGCCGGTATCCTGGTTGTAGTAGCCGCGGGCAACGCGGGCCGCACCAACTACGACGTTCTTAACGGCTATGGCACCATCACCGCTCCGGGCAATGATCCTTATGTCATTACGGTTGGAGCGATGAACACTAAGGCAACGCCCGATCGTTCTGATGACGTGATGACCTCTTACAGTTCGAGAGGGCCAACTGCCATCGATCATGTTGTGAAGCCTGACCTCGTCGCACCTGGAAATCGCGTCGTCTCATTACAAATAGGCGGATACCTGCAAAAAAACTATCCCAGTAATCGGCCGCCCGTGAGCTACTACCAAAACAGCACCTCAACCAGCGCTTCCGATAAGTACTTCATTCTTAGCGGCACCAGCATGGCTGCGGCTGTCGTGAGTGGCGGGGCGGCTTTGCTGGTTCAGAAGAATCCCACTCTCACGCCCGATCAGCTCAAAGCCTTGCTAATGAAGACGGCTTACAAAAGCTTCCCGAACTATACGAGCGTGACGGATGCGGGGGTAACTTATACGCTTCAGTACGATGTGTTCACGGTAGGAGCGGGATATCTTGATCTGCAAGCTGCCATTGCAGCTACGGATATTCCTCCGTCCAATCTGACCGCCAAATCTCCGACGGCGACCTACGACGTTTTCTGCGGGTGCGTTTATTTTGTGCAGGACAACTCTGCTCTTTGGGGCAGCTCTGCTCTTTGGGGCAGCAGCGCACTGTGGGGCAGCGGTGCTTTCGTCGGCAGCCAGTCTGCGCTGTGGGGCAGCAGTGCCCTTTGGGGTAGCAGCGCATTGTGGGGAAGCAGCACGACCGGTGCATTCAATGCGCTCTGGGGTAGTAGTGCTCTATGGGGAAGCAGCGCGGATGCGACTCAGTCTCTCTCTGTGGACGTGAACGGAGAAAACTGAGAACGCAATTCTGGTGTAATGCTGTGCAGCATTCGGGCTCCAGATGCAAATTCCGGTCAGCGATACTGATGCCGCCTTCCTACTGAAGCACGGCCAGAGCACAGAGGGGAATGCTAGCACGCGAGTAGCTAACGAATGGTCAAGCTGGTGAAGATGGCTAAGCAGGCTGTGAAGATGCGAGTGGACTCAGGGAGGCGCAAGATCGGAACAGCAAGATCGCGTAAGCAGAATGGTTCCGCCGCGGGGTTCCGTGCTCCTCATCCTTCCATTCAACCGCCGTCACTTGCCGCGCATTTCGCGTAATCCTCTGAGCGCTAGTCGCAACACGGAAAGAAACCCAGCTAGCTTTCGCACGAGACGCCACGAGCCCTGTCTACGCCGCTCCACCTTACGCGCAAGCAATTCGCGAAGGCGGTCTAGCTCCTGATATTGCATTGCATGGACCACAGCGTGAGTTAAACAGCATTGAACCTTCGATAGCGGAGTTCTCCAATCGGGGAAAGGCTGTAAACCATGCGCCGGCCAACATGGGGTCCGACCAAGTGGAAAAGCCATTTCCCGCAACCTACAAACGTGACCGACTTGAAATGCTCGGAATACAGCCGCCTGACAGCCTGTGTAGAAAACGTTCTTGGTATCTAGCGCAACTGACTACGCTTCATCTTGATCTGTTCCGGGCTGGGATTTCTCAGCTTGTAAACGTATCGACAGGGAATTGGAACTCGAAATTCTGAGCATCGAGGGTCACGGTCGGAGCGGGCCATTGGTGCGCTCGCCAGCACATGATCAAGCACAAGTGTCAACCAAAGGAACCGATTTAAGATCTCATCCGCCTTCAAGGCTGCAAGCACAGCAGCCAGGTATCGGAAACGTGATTTGAGGAACAGATAACTTGTGTAGGATTGTGCAACTACCAGGATAGCAACCCGCCCCCGGACCTTGAAGGCGCCTTCTATAACGAATCGGAAGGATTGGTGCGGCGAAGGGCGATGAGCCTTCGCGCAACTGCCTCGAAGATGTCTCCGCCTTCGAAAGCGGCTTCTGCAATGGCCACCATGACCACTCGGGCGAACTCCTTTCCACCCTCTTCGCTCATGTCGCACCCGATCGCCTGCGCGAAGTTTCTTACCGCTTCATGGAATCTGTGCTGTTCTTCCGTGGCGTGCTCGAGCGGGTTCACCATGCCTGGCTCCTCCGTCTTGCCTCGTCCAACTGCTATGAGGGGCGATCGTCTCTGCCGAACTCCCAACGGCACCCTCAGGTCTAGATCGAGGCGAGAGAGCGCCGGCTCAACTCGCCCTGGGTGCTTTCGTATCAGACAACGGCGGCAGTGCCGGAGCGCATTTGTGAGTTTCGTTGCAGGCCACCGCCTCATCGGCCGCTGCGACTTTATGCGTCGCCGTGAGTTCATGCTCCCAGGCGCAGGCGTGACAACGGTAGAGGAACTTGCCCGCCTCGGTTTCTCTGAGACTGAACATTTGCGCTCCAAGAGTTCCCTGGATGTGCTGAATTCAGTTTGTGCTGGGAAAGCGCTACTTGTGAATGGCCCCGATGTCTGAGGCACAGACGTAACCTAACACGAGTTACGGACGTGGAGGACGGGGAGCCGAGCGCCGTCACATTCGCGAACAAAGGATGACCGCCCTATTCTCACTCTCGAAGAGAACAAGAAATCTCGCGTAAAGCGGCTTCGATCTGCGCGATCGCGGCGGTCACCTCAGCACTCACCGATGCACCTGGCTTAGACGCGTTATGGTATGCGATCACCTGTAAGCCGTTCCGAATTTCATGATTCAGGGCCGCTATGCGTTGCAGGCGCTCATGCATAGCAACGTGACGAGCATGTACTTCGGTCAGGAGTTTGAAGACCAGGGTGGCGACAACTAAT
>JAICJP010000340.1 GCA_025928375.1 Candidatus Sulfotelmatobacter sp. | reverse complement strand
CGATGAACGCCGCTACGGCGAGAACGATCTTTTTGATAGTCGTCGACATGGAAGGCTCCCATACCAGTATCGCTGCTTTCGAAATAGTTGTGCTGAGTTTCGCCTGGTCAGCCACTCTAAGAGCGCTTGGGTGCCGCAGTTTCGGTAGGGAACTCGAGCCGGCCGCCGAGCTAAGAGCTTAAGAATCTGTAGAAAAAATCTAAGGTTTTGGCGTGGGGTTTGTCCGCTCTCGCTATACCCGACCTTCCCTATGTGTACGTGTCCCTGGGTTCTATAGGGTTCTGGAGGGGATGCTATTTTTCCGCCTATCCCCGAAGAGGAGATTCCAGTGAAATCATTTTTACGCCTGTTTGCCTTGATTCTTTCCTTGAGCGCATTTGGATTGGTCTGGGCGCAACAGGATCTACCCGCGACTGGCAGCCAGACGCCAGCCGACAACACGAAAATGAACCAGCGTGACCGCAACCCGAACGAACCCACGGCCGACCAGCAGAAAGAAAATAGCTCGGATCGGGCGCTCGCCCAACAGGTGCGTCGCGCCCTGGTCAAGGATAAGTCCCTCTCCACCTATGCCCACAACATCAAAGTGATCGCCCAGGACGGCGTTGTCACCTTGAAGGGGCCGGTGCACTCGGAGCAGGAGAAGCAAGCCATCGAAACTAAAGCGGCAGAGGTCGCTGGTGGTGCCGACAAAATCAAAAGCCAGATCGACATAGCCAACAAATAGAGCTCGCGACACAGAAACTCATCCATCGTGAATTAAAAGGAGATTACATGGCAGGTAAAAACACAGCAGCATTCGGCATTTATCGAGATCGCATCAGCGTAGAAAACGCAGTGGACGCATTACGCGCAGCCGAGTTCCGCAACACGGATATTTCCGTGCTGTTCCCGGAGAACGAAGGAACCAAGGATTTCGCGGTCGAAAAGCAGACCAAGGCACCGGAAGGTACCACCACGGGAGCAACCTCAGGCGCCGTGATCGGAGGCGGCTTGGGATGGCTCGTCGGGATAGGCGCACTGGCTATCCCCGGCCTTGGCCCTCTCATCGCAGCTGGTCCAATCGTGGCCGCTTTGGCGGGCGCTGGTGCGGGCGGCGTCGTCGGAGGCATTACCGGAGCCCTCGTGGGCATGGGCATTCCGGAGTTCGAAGCCAAGCGCTACGAAGGCCGCATCAAGGAAGGCGGCATTCTACTTTCGGTCCATTGCGACGATTCCAAGTGGACCAAGAGAGCTAAGCAGATCCTTGAGGAAACGGGCGCCGAGAACGTTTCTTCAACAGGCGAAGCCGGAGCGGATTTTCAGAAAACAGATAAGCCAATGCAACGTGCAAGCTGAAGTCCTGCTGCGCGAAACAAAGACCCTGGTTCCACAGGGTCTTTTTTTCGTTTACCCCGAAGGGGTGCTTCGCCGCGTCACTATGCCACAGATCACAGTAGCCGCTACGTGTGTCTCGGCCAACTACGTGCGATCCTGTGTAGAATACTTCTGCTCCCCGCATGCCGGGCGCGACACTCCTCCGGGTTGAGGCTCCAGCAATGTCCGAGAAAACCGTCGGCAATTTCCACTCCCCCAACATCGACTCCATCCTGCAGGAGCAGCGCAAGTTTCCTCCACCAGCCGAGTTCAGCCGGCACGCCCACGTCAAAAGCATGGACGAATATGAGCGCTTGTACAAAGAGTCGGTCGACGACCCTGATAGATTCTGGTCGCGCATCGCGAGCGAGCTCCACTGGTTCAAGAAATGGGACAAAGTTCTAGAGTGGAACTGTCCATGGGCGAAGTGGTTTGTCGGCGGGCAGTTCAACCTCTCCTATAACTGCCTCGACCGCCATGTCGAGACCGGCCGCAAGGACAAAGCTGCCATCATCTGGGAGAGTGAACCCGGCGAGATTCGAACCCTGACCTATCAGCAACTGCATCGCGAAGTGCAGAAGTTCGCCAACGTGCTGAAGTCGCTTGGGGTAATGCAAGGCGACCGGGTTGCGATCTACATGGGCATGACGCCGGAATTGCCCATTGCCATGCTCGCCTGCGCGCGCATTGGGGCTCCGCACACGGTCGTGTTCGGCGGCTTCTCCTCCAACGCGCTCATCGATCGCATTCACGACTCCCAGGCTTCCATGGTAGTTACGCAGGATGGATCTTATCGGCGCGGCTCGGAGGTGAAATTATTTCCCGCTGTGGAAGAGGCGCTGAAGTCCTGTCCGTCCGTGAAAAATGTGATTGTCTACCAGCGCACCGGTACTGCCATTAATATGCAAGCGCCGCGCGATCACTGGTGGCACGAGTTGATGGACAAGGCGTCAGATGTATGTCCGGCGGAACCTCTGGACTCCGAGCATCCCCTGTACATTCTTTACACCTCCGGGACCACGGGTAAGCCCAAGGGCGTGGTGCATACTACCGCCGGATATGCCGTCGGGACCTATCTCACCACCAAGCTGGTCTTTGATCTGAAAGAAGAAGACAGGTACTGGTGCACCGCCGATATCGGCTGGGTCACCGGGCACAGCTATATCGTCTATGGCCCGCTGCAAAATGGCGCGACCAGCCTGATGTACGAGGGCGCCCCCAATTTCCCGGAGCCGGACCGCTTCTGGTCAATCATCGCGCGCCACAAAGTGAACGTCTTCTACACTGCGCCGACCGCGATTCGCACTTTCATCAAATGGGGCGACGAGTGGCCGAAAAAGCATGACATGAGCAGCCTGCGCCTGCTGGGTACCGTTGGCGAGCCCATCAATCCGGAAGCCTGGATGTGGTATCGCGATACCATCGGCGGCAATCGCTGTCCCATCGTGGATACCTGGTGGCAGACTGAAACCGGGCACATCATGCTCACCCCGCTTCCCGGCGCCATTCCCACCAAGCCCGGTTCCGCCACGCGGCCGTTCCCCGGCGTAGTCCCCGAGATCGTGAACATGGAGGGCAAGCCCGTGCCCGATGGATCCGGCGGTTTCTTAGTCCTGACGCGCCCATGGCCAGGAATGCTGCGCACCGTCTATGGCGACCCTGAGCGCTACGTGAAAAATTACTGGTCGCAGATCCCCGGCGTTTACTTCACCGGTGACGGCGCCCGCAAAGACAAAGATGGATACTTCTGGATCATGGGCCGCGTCGATGACGTGCTCAACGTCAGCGGACACCGGCTAAGCACGATGGAAGTGGAATCCGCTCTGGTGGCCCATGATGCAGTCGCCGAAGCGGCGGTGGTTGGACGTCCGGATGACCTCAAAGGCCAGGCAATTTCCGCCTTCGTCACTCTGGAGCAGGGAAGGCAGCCGTCGAACGAACTGAAAGAAGAGTTGCGGCGCTGGGTAACGAAAGAAATTGGCGCCCTGGCCAAGCCCGACGATATCCGCTTCACCGATACTCTGCCCAAAACCCGCAGTGGAAAAATTATGCGCCGCCTCCTGCGCGAACTCGCCACCAGCGGCGACGTCGTAGGCGATACCACCACGCTGGAGGACCTAAGCGTAATCGCACGACTAAAAGAAAACGAAGAAGCCTAATAGCCCACGTAGGGTCGGACGGCCGCCCAGCGAAAGCGAGCGAGCTTGCGGCAGAACGCACGGGAAAGGCAAAAGGAAAACCTTCCCCGGACGAATGGGTCCAGGGCCACGCGTTCGCTCCGTGCTCCGTGCTTTATTTGCTGGTTGCTTCTTGTGCTTTGGACCGCAGCTCTTCGAAGACCGGATTCTTCCTGAAATGCTCCGGAAACCGCTTCTCATAAAACTCCAGCGTAGGACAGATCAGGTGATGTTTCCCGGTAAACCCGAACTCTTCCATTTCCCTGAGCGCCTCATCCGCCGACCATCCCTCATTCGCCATGCGATAAGCCGCGACCGCCATTCCCGTACGATCGTCTCCCAGCCGGCAATGGACAAACACTTTCTTCTTGGGATGCTCGCGAATCACCTTCAAAAACCGTGCGAAGATCGCGTCTGAGGGAAACGGGCAGTGCCACGGAATCGTGATGTACTCCATCCCCAGCTTGCGCACCGCGAGCTGTTCGTGCGAACTCTTGGTGCCCCGCATGTCAATCACCACGCCAACGCCCATCTTCTTGAGCGCCTCCAGGCCATCGACCCCGGGCTGGCCACCGCGAAAAAGATTAGGCGTTACCTCGGCGAAGTTCGGCAGGCCGACATAATGCTTGCGGCTGCCCATCTCGCGTTGTTGCGGCAGCCTGCTTTGGCTGGGCGCCTGGCCGACGGCGCAGCACAGCCATACCGTCAACGTGAGAAAGAGTCCGAAGGGTTTGACGCGCCCGGTGAGAATCACTGCGTCAGCTTGATCGCCAACTGTCGTTCCGGTTGGGTCATTTCTCCCCAAAGTTTTTGTAGGTCCTTCTGAATGGCTTCGTTGGACGGATCCTTGCGCAGAGCCACCGCGAACCAGCGGTACGCCGTCGGGAGATCATGAGGTGCGCACAAGCCGGCCGAATAAAGCGCTCCCATTTCCACCATGGCTTTGGAATTCCCTCCGTTGGCCAGGGGCTTGAGAATGCGCAGGCCGTGATCGCAATCCTGCGCCGCTCCCCGCCCATACAGATATTTCTGCGCCTCGGCTACCGAATCAACGGGCTTGCTTGCGGCTTTGGGCTTGGCGGGAATAGCCCTCGGCTTGGGTTTCGGTTCCGCCGGCGCCGCGTCAGACTCGCTGTCCCCCGAATCATCCGCTTTCGCCGCAGGTTCGGCCGACTTGCCTGCTGGGGCGGCATCCGGTTGCTCCTTGCCGGTGGTCGCGTTCTCCGCTGGACTACTTGAGTCGGTGTTGGGCGTGTTCGAATCGGTGGTTGGCTGCGCGGGCGTCGCCGCGGCAGGCGTGCTCGCCGGCGCATTGCCCCCAGGCTGCGTGCCGGAAGCGGTATTCGCGCTCGCCGAATTGTTGGCCGGATTCGGCGCGGGCTGAGCCTCGGGCGTAATGCTGGGCGTCGCCGGGCTGGATGAGTCCGCCGGCGGCTGCTCCGGGGTTTGCGCTGCAGGAGTTGGTTTGTTCGCACCTGCGTTCAGCCACGGAAGCTGATTCT
>JAICJP010000388.1 GCA_025928375.1 Candidatus Sulfotelmatobacter sp. | reverse complement strand
CCCTGGTAGCAATCGCAGACTTCCACCAAGTTCGCTTGCTGTGTTTCTTTGGCGGCCTCGAGCAAAATGTTTCCGCGAATCCCGAAGCCGATGAAGCCGAGGTTCACGCGGTCATTGGGGCCTGCAGGTTTGGGCAGCTGGGAGGGAGGAAACGTCATCAGCTTGCCATTGAGGACGAGGCCGAGGCTGGCCGCCTGAGTGGCACTGCGCAGGATGAACTGGCGTCGGGTGGATTTCGACATTTTGATCACCGCAGAAGAAGGTTATGGACGGATTGAACATGAAAGCTTCGTGCAAAGTAGGCTGCTGCTGTAGTCGGTTGGCGCTCAAACCTGACACTCATGCGAAATTTAACGTCGGTCAACGATACATCCGCCGACCCAATCAAGATACGAACTGGCAATCTTACTCGGCGTACAATTTTGCATCAATGGAGAGAAAGATATTCTGGGCAGTATTTGCGGTTCTGGGACTAATGGCTGACTTTCTGCTTCCATTTTGGTGGGCCTGTGGAGCAACCATTCCGATTCTCTTTGTCGCGTGGTGGGTGGCGTACAGGAGCGAGTGGTTCTAGGGGCAAATTGATTAGTCGGGCAGCTGAATTCGATCTGGATGTGTCCGGGCTCGTTCGTGTTCTTCGGCCAGAACCTTTTCCAGCCAGAGGGCTTGGCGCTCGGCGGCCGCCCTGTCCACGGATGCGGGATCGTGAAAGACGATGAACTCCTCCCCACAACTGTCACAACGAAGGGTGCCCATTTCCTTGCAGCCGGGTGCCCGCTCTCTGGTCTGACCCTTCTTGATGGCCACGGCATTCATCCACCGACATTTTATCGGGTGCGGGCTGTATCAGGGCCAGCTTCATACGTGTCGTCAGTGAGTGCCCCAGAGATTTATTTGGTGGGGGAAAGGCTTGCAATTTGTCGAGAGTCTCTCGTGCGCTCGCGTCGCTTCGCGGGACCGCCCGAGGGGCGGTGCCTACGTGGGCCTGGCACGACGAACTGCTTGGCCAGTTACCCAGTCTGTCCAGTAGGATGTCGCTCCGCTGGCTTGCAGTTCGTTTTTACCTTCCAGGGCGTCTAGGAAGTTCTCGATCATCGGGTAGTGCAGGTTGGGATGCGCGGGTAGATTTTCCCGTCCGGCAGGGCAGACCAGGTCGGGACCGTTCAGGGGAGACATCTCGATCTCGCCATCTGTTCCGCGGATGCGGCACTCGTCGCGGATGATCTTCGAATGCCAGCGGACATCCACAATGCCGCGCACACCGCTTTCATATTCAATCATCACGGTCGCGTTGTCCTCGACTGGATAACGATGAACTACGTTCGACAGCTGGGCCGTGACTCGCAGTGGCTTTCCGAACCAGAAATTCAGCACGTCGATGCGGTGGGAAGCGATGTCGAAAAGCGGGCCGCGTCCGGCTTTTGCAGGGTCAACCAGCCAACTCCGGCTGCCGCTGCCGTCGAACCACATGTGGTTGGTGAGTTCGGCGACTACAGGCTTGCCGATCGCGCCCTCTTGCAAGAGCTGTTTGGCGCGCTGCGCCTTGGGATAGCAGCGGCGATAGTAGGCGACTCCGAACAGGCGGCCGCTTTGTTCCGCAGCCTGAACCATGCTGCGAGCTTCGGGCTCATTCATGGCCATGGGCTTTTCGCAGATCACGTGCTTGCCGGCGCGCAGTGCCTGAATGGTTTGCGTCCCGTGCAGGAAGACCGGCGTGGCGACGTAAACCGCGTCCCCTGCGGGATCGGAGAGCGCTTCCCCCAGACTTCCCCAGGTGCGTACGCCGTATTGCGCCGCTTTCGAAGCATCGCGGGTAACAATTCCATACAGGGCGCTTCGAGGTTCCGCCTGAATCGCCGGAATTACGCGGCGAATTGTGATGTCCCCAACTCCGATGACAATCCAGTTCAGCATTGTGTTCGCGAGGGCAAAAATCAAAGGCCGGCTTTTGAGCCGGCCTTCAAATATAAAGGAAATCAGGAACTACTTCTTGGGGGCGATTGCATCCTTGGCAGCCTTCGCGACGCGGAACTTCACTACCGTCTTCGCCTTGATCTGGATGGGTTCGCCAGTCTGGGGATTGCGGCCCACGCGGGCTTTGCGGTGCGCCTTCACCAGGCGGCCGAGGCCGGGCACCACGAAGATGCCGTTCTTCTTGGTTTCTTTGATAGCGGTGTCTGCGAGACTCTCTAGAAACGCCGCCGCGGTTTTGTTCGGAATCTCGTTCTTCTCTGCGAGTTGCCGAATCAATTGGGTTTTGGTCAGACCTGAAGCCATTCTTCCTCCTTAAAATCGGTTTAATGCCAGCGCGGGTATCTTATACCTTCGGGCTGTGGAAAACACCTTATTTTACGGGGGTTTTATAGTTCGTATGCGCGCCAGAGCGCGTGTTTACAGGCGTTCAAGCTAGCCAATGTTCCATAATGGGCATTTTACGGGGGGTTAACGGCAGGGAGACATCGCCACGAACGTGCCTTGGATGCGAATGAGCATCCGCCGGGGTGACATAATGGATTGCAGGAGTCCATTTGAGCTGCGTTATTTGCAAAATTCGCAAGGAGAAGCGGTTTTGCCCCGCGGTGCATGGCCGCATTTGCCCACAGTGCTGCGGTGAGCAGCGCGAGGTGACGCTTGAGTGTCCGCTCGACTGCCCTTACCTCATCCAGGCGCGTGAGCACGAGAAGCCGCGCTCCGCGGACCAGATCGATCCCGCGGCGTTGTTCCTGCAAATTGAGGTTTCAGACCAGTTCATGTACCAGCACGAGCACCTGCTGATGGGGCTTACCTTCGCCTTGGCGAAGGCGGCGCGCGGCGACCGCAGCCTGCACGATCAGGACCTGATCGCGGCGCTTACGGTGCTGGCCAAGGGCTACGAGCGGAGGGTGAACTCGGGGCTCCACTACGAGCAGCCGCTGACCAGCGATTCGCAGCGGCGCGCGGCCAATGAAGTGGAAACGATGGTGCGCGAGTATCGGGAGGCGGAGCAGAAGCATGTGGGGTACTCGAGCCTGCGCGATTCCCAGGTATTGAATGCCCTGGTTTTTCTGGTGCGGCTGGCACACGGGCGGACCTCGGGGCGTCCTAAGTCTCGGGCTTTCGTGGAATTTCTTTTCGCGCAATTCCCCGAGAAGGAATCGCCAGTGCTCACGCCGCAGGAAGCTGGAAGCCGGATTATTCTGCCCTGATCCCCGGCTCGTATTTTTGTACTCTCTGCCCTGGCGCCAGCTCTGCCAGTAATAACGTGACTGTCTTCTGCGATACGGGATGCAGGAGGTCGGGTGCGATCTCGGCAAGAGGCTCTAGCACGAACCGCCTTCTGGTCATCTCGGGATGAGGAATGGTCAGGTCCGGCGTATTCACGACAGCGTTTCCGAACAGAAGGATGTCGATGTCGATGGAGCGCGGGCCTTTTTTCACGAGGCGCTGCCGGCCCATCTCGTGTTCAATGCCCAGGAGTTCGCGCATTAGCAGTGCAGGTTCAGCTGTTGTTTCCAACGCGAGGACGCAGTTCAGGAACCAGGGCTGATCAGTGACTTCCACTGGCTCGGTTTCATAAAACGAAGAAACCGCAACAACTCTACCCAGAGTGCTGGCCCGGCGAACGGCCTCCTCGAGGTTCTGCTCCCGATTTCCAAGATTCGATCCCAGCGAAAGATAGGTAATCCCGTTCATGAGTGCTTCTCAAGTGTAGCGCCGGTACTCAGCGGCTGTTACCACTGGCGTCGTCAAACGGCAGCAGTTGCTGCCTTAGCGGGCCGAAGGTCCGCGACCTTGGTCACTATGCCGCCATGTGAGGGCTCTCTAAAATTGAGCGTATGACGTTGGAGTCCCTGCTCCTCAGCCAGGACGCGGAATTAGTGTCGGTAATCCGGCCCACGCTCGAGAGTCTCTCGATCGACGTGGAAATATGCCCCGAAGCCCGCGTTGGCAACGAGAAGTTGATCTCAGACAAGTTCGACGCGGTGATTGTGGATTGCGATGATCTTGAGGGCGGGCTGACGGTCCTGAAAGAGCTCAGAAATACGCCGAGCAACAAGAGTTCTGTGGCATTTGCCGTCCTGAACGGCAGGAAGACTACTACCCAGGATGCTTTCGGCATGGGCGCAAACTTCGTCTTGCAGAAACCCATTACGATGCTGAATGCATCCAGATGCTTCCATGCGGCCCTGAATTTCATGCTCAAAGGGCGCCGTCGCTATTTCCGGCAGCCAGTAAGTATCCCTGTCGCTGTGGTGGTGGATGGCCAGACCGT
>JAICJP010000426.1 GCA_025928375.1 Candidatus Sulfotelmatobacter sp. | reverse complement strand
CTTGCCTTCACGATCAAACACTGCACAAGAATAATCGCGTCGCTCCTTGATATTGGGAGAAAAAGCCGTGCGGCGGAGCGCCGCGCCCATCTCCTCGGCGATGGAGTGAAAGATGCTTTTGAAAATCTCGAGTTCGATGGTATCGCGCGGCATGAGGCGCAGTGTAATGGATTCGCGGGCGCGTTTGCACGGCAACTACCGGCGGTGAATCATGGCTCGTGTGGTTTTTCGCTGATGCTCATAGCCCGCGAATAGGTGTTCATGGCATGCAAAATTGTTGGTTGCTGCGAGAATTTTATTGACAGTTTATTAACCATAGCTCAATATCTTGTGTTATAAGGCCTACCCGTACAATGAGTAGGGTTGGCCTTTCAGGTTAAGGGCCCAAGTGGTTACCCCTTGCAAGGGAAAATCGTTCATGGAGGCACCTTCAATGGCAACGAAGAAGAAGGCAAAAAAGAAGAAACACTAACTGTAGGCGAGACACTACCTCGCATACACCACGGTTTTTCACTGGCCTCTCGAGAGAAGCACCTCTTGGGAGGCTTTCCCGTTTTGAGCGCCAAGTCGGGCGCAGCAGGCCCAAATCAGTTTTGGGCATGCGCGAAATTCTGAGACGCTTGCTTCCGGCCTGTGTCACAATAGGCGAAACCTGCGGCCCGTGGCCGCCCTCGCTGAAGATGGCTATGCGAAAAAGAAGTCCTGCCAAACAGAAGGCCGATGAAGTTCTGATTCCTGACAAGCTTTATTTCCGCATTGGAGAGGTTGCGACGCTGTGCCAGCTGCCGGCTTATGTGTTGCGCTTCTGGGAGTCGGAGTTTCCGCAGCTGAAGCCGGTCAAGAGCAGCACGGGGCAGCGTATGTACCGCAAGCGCGACGTAGAAAACGTGCTGCGCATCAAGCAGCTGCTGTACGAGCAGGGGTTCACGATATCCGGCGCGCGGCAACAACTGCGAGCCGAGACGAAATCTGACAAGACGCAGAGCGCGATTCCGTTTCCGTCCACGTCGACTCCGGAAATCCAGAACATTCGGCAAGGGTTACGGGAAATCCTGGATCTGCTTTCCAGCCGGCGCACGGGATAGCGCGATGGCAGTTTGTTCGGCTTTCGTAACGCAAAGCAATGTTTGGCGCGGTTCCTTCCAATCTCGTAGAAAATCGGCTCAATAATGAGGGGGAGAGGAGTGGCTCCGGACGATTGTCCGAAGTGTGGCGGCTCTGGGTATGTAGCGAAGCCGGTCGAGCTGAATGGCAAGACCGAAGGCGTAGCCTTTATCCAGATCGAATGCCCCGCTTGCGGAGGAACCGGCCGGAAGCGCGCAATCTCACCTGAAACCGCCGGCTGACCGCACGGCCTGCGGTGCTTGCGAAACGTACGGAACCCGGGCCGCCATACTTCCCGTCCTACAATGTGGACGGTCCGGGGCCGCACGGAAGAGCTGGAGTTCCGTTTTTTTCCTTTTCAATTGATCAAGCGATTCCCGCGGCTTTTGCGCCGGCCTTGCGCGGGGGAGTGGCAGCTTCCACGCGGTTCCTGCCGTTGGCTTTGGCGCGGTAGAGAGCTTTGTCGGCGGCTTGCAGGACTGCATCGGGATCGGATTGCCTCTTTGCCGAGCTGGCCACTCCGATACTCACTGTGACTGAAATCTTGCCAGGAGCCTGGGCAGGTGGCTGAGCCAGGTCACGAATGGCTTGTCCCTTGGTGGCGCGGCGGCGAGTGCGATCGGTGCGGCGGTCCGGACCGCGAGGCGCCAGGCGGCGATCATTGCCACGCATGCGAAATTCCGAAGCCTGGATGTTTTCCCGCAGCCGCTCGAGATGGTCGAGCACGTCGGAAGTGTTTTTCCCCGGGAACAGGATATCGAATTCTTCTCCGCCGCAGCGGTAAGCGCGGCCGCCTCCAGTTACGCGCGCCAGGTTGGATGCAACCAGGCGCAAGACCTGGTCGCCGGTGTCGTGTCCGTAGGTATCATTGAATTTCTTGAAATGATCGATGTCGACTACAGCAATGGAATAAGGAACCTGCAGCCGCTGCATGGCATCGTTGAAGGCGCGCCGCGAAGGTAAGGTAGTCAACTCGTCATGGTAAGCGAGCAGGTACGAACTCTCGACGACGGAAGCGAAGAGAATGCAGGCAGCCGTCGCGGCATACAGGGTGGCGAGCCGTGGGTTGGTGGCGAAGTGTAGGGAGAAGAAAAATGCGGAGAGCGTCCACAGCAACGCGCTCTCGACTGGCTTGCGGGTAAGCAGAAAGCGAATCAGGAGAAACACCGCCGCGGCCGCAAAGATTACAAGCGTGTAGTTGGGAAGAGTTATGGTCGTGGCAAGGTGGCGCGGGTGGGCGGCGGAAGGCAGGCCGTTTTCAGCGGTTCGGGACAGCACGGCGACCACGGTGGCTTCCACAAAAAGAAACAAGCTCACAGGCCCAAGCGATTCAGTGGTGAAGCCGCGCTCGTGCATTAGCGCAATCAGGACAAAATCCAGCGGAACCAGTACCGCGACAGCATCGGCAGCAGTGATGAGAACAGGCAGCTGGGCTCCGCCCCATAGAGTGATCGCTCCTTCCGCCATAAACAGAACGCACAGGGCCATGAAGATGCGGCTGGAATGGAAGCGCCAGGCCAACAGCATGCCTCCAGCGATGGCGCAGTAATAGAGGAAACTGAGAGCAGGCAGAGCCAGCGTCAGCCAGCCCAGGGACACGAGGGCAACGACGCCCAGCAGCAGCGCGCCTCCCGGCAGCAGCAGGGATCTCAGGATGGCTTTGCTCAGCGAACTCAGAGCTTACTCCTGCACGGAATACTGCATTTTGGAATTATCTCCGCTGGGGGATAAGGAAGGAATTGGCGGAGCAGGTTCCGCGTTCCGGTTTGAAACGGCCGCCCATCTGCGGAACTGCATACCTTCGTGCGCAGCGACTTCCGGCTGCACTTCAGCATTTTCTCAATAGACTGAGCTGTTCCATCAAGGAAGGCTCAAGGTTATGCGAATTCTTATTGCAGAAGACGATGAAGCCCTAGCCAGATTCGTACGCCAAGGTCTGGAAGCAGAGCACTACGCGGTGGATGTGGTGGCCGATGGCGAGCAGGCCCGCACGGTGGCAATCGAGCGGGCCTACGACATCGTGATTCTGGATCTGAACCTGCCCAAACTGGATGGGGTCAGCGTGCTGCGGCAACTGCGCTTGAAGAAGCCGAGCCTGCCGGTGCTGATCCTGACCCAGCGCACCAAGGTGGAGGATCGGGTCGTGTGCCTGGACACGGGGGCGGATGACTACCTGGCGAAGCCGTTCTCGTTCAGCGAACTAACGGCGCGGCTGCGGGCGCTGCTGCGCCGCAGCCATTTGCCATCGGAATCGGTGCTGGTGGTGGGCGATTTGAAACTCGACCGGGTGCAGCGGATTGTGGAACGCTCGGGCAAGCGAATCGAACTCACGGTGAAGGAATTTGCCCTGCTCGAGTACCTGATGCATAACGCCGGGCGGGATGTCACGCGCTCCATGATCATCGAGCATGTGTGGAATCTGTCCTTCGATACGACGACGAACGT
>JAICJP010000093.1 GCA_025928375.1 Candidatus Sulfotelmatobacter sp. | reverse complement strand
TCCCATGCGCGGCCGCCCCTGGGAGTACGTTTTCTACGTCGATTTTCTGCGCGGTGATGATGAGCCAGCGCAGAATGCGCTGCGGCACCTGGGCGAGGTGGCGGATTTTGTCAAAGTGCTAGGCGTTTACCCTGCGGCTTAGAACCTTTTTCCGCGCACTCAACGTCCTATGGTCGAAGGAGAAATCATGAAAGACCCCATGCACAGGCGCACATTCCTGCAAAGCTCCCTTCTCGGTGCGGGATGCCTCTTGCCGGGTATCATTGCTGCCCAGCAGAAACCAGCTCAGAATGAACACGAGGAGCAGAACGAAGGAGAGGAAATTTCTCCTGCCGAGGACTTGATGCGCGAGCACGGCCTGCTCAACCGCATCCTGCTCATCTATGATCATCATCTTCATTTGCTATCCGCCAAAAAGCCCTTCGACGGCTCGATCCTGGTAAGCTCCGCCGACATCATTCGCCACTTCGTCGAGGAGTACCACGAAAAGCTGGAAGAGGATTACCTGTTTCCACGTTTTCGCAAGGCTAAGAAATTGGTGTCGTTGGTCGAAACGCTGCAGATTCAGCACAAAGCTGGAAGGGAACTCACCGCGAAAATTCGCGAACTCGCGGGTGCTGCTTCCTTGAAGTATGTCTCGGCTGACACGGATCGACTGGCAGACGCTTTGCGTGCCTTCCTGCACATGTACCGGCCTCACGAGGCGCGAGAGGACACGGTCCTGTTCCCCGCTTTCCGCTCCATCGTTTCCAAACACGAATACGCGGCGCTAGGCGAGGACTTCGAGAAGAAGGAAGACCAACTGTTTGGAGAAGAGGGTTTCTTCAAGATGGTAGACCAGGTGGCGGGCCTCGAAAAACGATTGGGTCTGTATGATCTGGCGCAGTTTACCCCGAAATGAAACTTCAACTCTGCCGTCACAAATAGTAGTGATCACACGCACATTGAATTTGTCGCAAGGCTCCTACACTTCTCCTGATCTCTCATCGGGATCGCGAAATCCTACATTGGAGGTTTTATGCGACTTTTGCGCTTTTTGGGACTATTGGTATGCGTGTGCAGCGTGATGGCAGTGGCTGCCGACAACAGTCTGGGAATCAAGGAAGTGAACCGGGTGAAATTCGATGCTCCCGTCCGGATCGCATCCGTTAACATGCCCGCCGGCGAGTATGTGGTGCGCCACACCATGCAGGGCGACGAACACATAATGGTGTTCCAACGCCAGAGCGGCAAGGACGAATTTAAGGTGAAGTGCACTCTCGTCCCGCTGGCACAGAAGGCGCCGCAGACGCAGACCGTCTACGAAATCGCGGGTAATGACCGCATCGTACAGGAAATGGTGTTTCGCGGCGACAAGGCCAAGCACGTATTCGAAAAATAGATATTCTCCGTTGGGAAACCACCCGCGCGCCATTTCTGAGTCGAACTGAGGCGCGCGGGATGGCGTGTTTCTCTGCTGCGGAATGTCGCTCAACCAGCCGAGTTCTATTCCATGGCAGCCAGGGTGCGTTTTTAAGACTTGCCAGCCGCGGTTCGCCGCGTTAGCCTCTGCACCTTAGGCACATTCCGATCCTGACATAACGGAATAGAATTCGAGAGTTTGGGAATCGTTCCGGCCCGTCTGAAACCTTTCCCCCTACCACAACATCTAAACTTGAGCGAGTTACACTCAAGGAGAACTATGAGCCAGCAGACGCCAGCAGAGCGCACTCCTAAGCATAAGGAAGAAAAAGAGCAAACGGCTCTCCCGGTGCTTCCTGTCCGGGACACGGTTCTATTCCCCCATGCTGTTTTGCCACTTACCGTGGGGAGGGAAAGTTCAGTTCAACTGATCAATTCTCTTGGGGAAGATAAGACGATCATTGTTGTGGCCCAGCGCGAGGCGCGGGTGGACGCTCCTCAACCGAACGACCTTTATACCGTAGGTACTTCCGCAGTCGTACATAAAGTCGTCAAGATGCCGAACCAAAGCCTGTTCGTCTTTGCCGAGGGCCTAGAGCGCATCCGCTTAGGGGAATTTACCCAATTAACTCCGTTCATGACGGCGCACTACTCCGTAATGCCGGAGGGAGCGGCGCCCATTGCAACTTCGCAAATCGAAGCCTTGCAGCGGAATGTCTTAACCCTGTTTCAGCAGATCGTGGCTGGTTCGCCGACCCTATCTGACGAACTCTCCACCGTGGCCATGAACATCGACGAGCCCGGTAGGCTGGTCGACTTCATTGCTTCGTCGCTGCCATCGCTGTCAACGCCGGATAAGCAGGACACTCTCGAGACGCTCGATATCCACGTGAGGCTGGAGAAGATTAACCAGCACTTGGCGAAAGAACTGGAAGTCCAGCAGCTGCGCAACAAGATCCAGAGCGAAGTGCAGGATCGCGTCCAGCAAACCCAGCGCGAGTACTACCTGCGCGAGCAGATGAAGGCCATCCAGAAAGAGCTCGGAGAGCAGGACGAAGGCCAGCGCGATGTTGAGGATCTGAAGAAGAAGATCGAAGAAGCGGGCATGCCCGAAGAAGTCAAGAAAGAGGCTCTCAAAGAATTGGGCCGCCTTTCCCGCATGTCTCCCATGGCTGCCGACTATTCTTTGACCCGCAATTACATCGAGTGGCTGGCTGTGCTGCCGTGGGCGAAAACCTCCGGCCAGGAGATCGAGATTCCAAAGGCTAAGGAAATCCTCGACGCCGACCACTACGATCTGGAAAAGGTCAAAGACCGCATTCTGGATTATTTATCGGTTCGCCGGCTGAAGCCCAACATGAAAGGTCCAATTCTGTGCTTCGTGGGACCTCCGGGCGTGGGCAAAACTTCCCTCGGCAAATCGATTGCCAGGGCTCTAGGACGCAAGTTCGTACGCCTCTCGCTCGGCGGCGTGCACGATGAAGCGGAAATCCGCGGCCACCGGCGGACCTACATCGGCGCGTTGCCGGGACAGATCATCCAGGGCATTCGCCGTGCCGAGACCAAAGATCCGGTCTTCATGCTCGACGAGATCGATAAAGTTGGACGCGATTTCCGCGGCGACCCGGCTTCCGCGCTGCTCGAAGCCTTGGATCCTGAACAGAACTCGAGCTTCCGCGACAACTACCTCGACGTGACGTTCGATTTGTCGAAAGTCCTCTTCATCACGACCGCGAACATGCTTGACCCTATCGCCGAGCCGCTGCGCGATCGTATGGAGATCATCGAACTGCAAGGCTACACCGAAGAGGAGAAGGTGCACATCGCTTTCAAGTACCTGATCCCGCGACAGATCGACGAGAACGGAATTACAGGCGAGCAGATTGAATTTCCCGAAGAGGGAGTGCGCTACGTTATCCGGCACTACACTCGGGAAGCGGGTGTGCGTAGCCTGGAACGCACGATCGGCACGATCTGCCGCAAGCAAGCGCGCCGTTTGGCGGAAGGGAAGACCGAAAAGCTCATCGTGAACAAAGAGGTCATTCAGGAATTCCTGGGTGGCATCAAGATCCGCAGCGAAGGTGAAATCGCCGAGCGCACGGAACGTCCGGGAGTAGCCGTAGGCCTGGCATGGACTCCCTCGGGCGGCGACGTGCTCTTCGTCGAGGCCAACGCCATGAAAGGCAAAGGTGGATTCACCATGACCGGTCAAATCGGTCAGGTCATGCAGGAATCCATGCAAGCAGCCCTGACCTGGGTACGGTCCAATGCGGATCGTCTTGGTGTGACGGAGGATTTCTTCGCCAACCATGACCTCCACATCCACGTGCCCGCGGGAGCGATCCCCAAAGACGGGCCGTCAGCAGGCGTGACCATGGCGACAGCGCTGGTATCACTACTGACCAAGCAGCGCATTACGCCGTTGATGGCGATGACGGGTGAGATCACACTGAGCGGAAACGTGCTGCCGGTGGGCGGAATCAAGGAAAAAGTCCTGGCCGCAAAACGCGCAGGCGTTCGCGACGTAATTCTGCCGGCGGAGAACAAGATGAACCTCCAGGAAGATCTCACGGCCGAGCAACTGGAGAACCTTAACGTTCATTTTGTGAAAACCATCGATGAGGCTTTGGCAGTTTCTCTGCCCTCCGTGGAGCAGAGCACTGCGGCCAAGATGATTCCTTCCGCTCCGCCGAAGGATCCGAAGCAAGATTACCAACCGACGCAACCGGTCAAAGAGCCGGAGCCGGTACATGATCGAGTCCTGACGCAGGCATAGACATAGATATAGATATAAAGGTTTCAAGGTTCGAGCCTTGAAACCTTTTCTTGCGCCCTGTCCCCTGCGCCCTGTCCCCTGAATTTGAAATGCAACACCGTCTCGCACCAAAGTCAGGCGAACTCCCTGTCGCGGTACACTGATTCTGCAATGCAAGTGCACGTGCTTTTTTTCGGTGTATTGCGAGACTTGGCGGGCAAGAGCAGCGACTCCCTGCAGTTGCCCGAAGGGGGCTCGGTGCGCGACGTCCTCACTCAGTATGAACGCGAAATTCCCGCGCTGAAAAAGCATCTTTCCTCGATCGCACTCGCCGTCAATGAGCAGTACGCATCCCCTGACACCAAACTAAAAGCCGATGACGAAATCGCGCTGCTTCCCCCGGTCAGTGGAGGAGCCGAGTCGCCCACCATCGCGCGCCACTACGCGTCCCTTACTCGCGAGGCCATCAAAACGCAGCAGATTGTGGACTCCTTGAAGCGTGGCGAGGATGGCGCGGCTCTGGCTTTCGAAGGAATCGTGCGCAACCAGACGCGCGGACGCAAGACGCTTTACCTCGACTATGAAGGCTATGAACCCATGGCACTGCAGGAAATGCAGGCACTGGCCAGAGAGGCGTTCTCGAAATTTCAGGTCCGCGATGTAGCCATCGTGCACCGTCTGGGCCGCTTGCAGATAGGCGAAACCAGCGTGCTGGTTGCAGTCGCATCGGCGCACCGCGCGGCCGCTTTCGACGCTTGCCGCTGGCTCATCGATACCCTCAAGCGCAGAGTCCCCATCTGGAAGAAAGAGTACTTCGAAGACGGCGCCGTTTGGGCCGATGGCGACGCCTTCCCGCCAGAAATTCCCCGGGCGAATTCCTAGCCTCAGGCAGCCCAAACGGGCGCACCGCATCTAACAGAACGGCCTCGGCTGATCCGGATCAAGCGTACAAATTGCCAAAGGTATAATTCAGCCCTCGATGAGAAAATTCATTCCGACTCTGCTCCTGGCCCTCTTGTCTCTCTCGTTCTCCGGCTTACAGGGGCAGCAGACGTCCAGCGCGCCGGCGCAAAAGCCATCGGAAGGCCAATCCCAGTCGTCCACCACCCTGAAAGTTGATGTCAACCTGGTGAACGTTTTTGTGACCGTCACCGATACCAAAGGCTCGCCCGTCGGTGGTCTGAAAAAGGACAATTTCTTTCTCGAAGAAGACGGCCACGAGCAGAAGATCGCCGTCTTCGATAAGGAATCCGCGGTTCCGCTCTCGATCGCGCTCGCCATTGATACCAGCTTGAGTACCCGCCGCGACCTGCCCCTGGAGCAGGCCTCAGCCAAGCACTTCGTTCATACCATCCTCCGGCCAGTGGACGCGATTTCGGTTTACGCCTTCAGCGAAGTCGTCCAAGAGACTACGCATGGGTATGTCTCAGATCTCAAGCACGTCGATGATGGCATCGATCACATCCGTGTCGGGGCTGCCACCGCTCTTTACGACGCCATTTACCTGGCCTCCCGCTCCCTCGACCACCGCAAAGGACGCAAGGTGATGGTGCTCATCACCGATGGTGGCGACACCATCAGCAAAGTCGATTACAAGGAAGCCCTCCGCGCCGCCGAAGAAGCCGAGGCCATCGTGTACTCGATCATCATCGTTCCGATCGAAAGCAGTGCAGGACGCGAAACCGGGGGAGAACACGCGCTGATTCAGCTTTCCGAAGATACGGGAGGGAAGTACTACTACGCGACCTCCATCGGGCAACTGGACGAGGCCTTCCGCAAAATCAGCGACGAACTGCGGACACAATACCTTCTCGCCTACTATCCATCGCAGCGCGCCTCTTTTTCCGAGTTTCGCCGTATCCAGGTCAAAGTGAGCGGCATGCCGGACGCCTCGGCTTACCATGTGCGCCATCGCGCGGGATATTACACTGTCAAGTCAGAGTTCTGAGTGCCTGCCTGTCAGCGCCCGCAACTGACATAACAACTGTCTAACTCGGTTTTACAGCGTTTGTCATGAACGCGTGTCACGCGGTAGGGTGTGTCTGGGCTACACATTCCTGAACTGAAATACGAAATTTAGAATACGCGGCATTGGCAAGCGAGCACAGTAAGCAACAGTAAATAGTCGTAAGTCATTGAAAGTTAGACATCTACATCAACTTCGAGCCGGTCTGGACTCCGTGGCGGAACAATTGCTTTACTGAACACACAGTAGTGACGCCGATCTGTGCGTGTTTCTTAAGATTCTCACGCTGTTATGACACCGCAAGAACAGCTCAGATCCTTGCTCGTTGTGCGAAAACCTCTATTTCGCGGCTGTGCCGGTGATGAATTCATCTGGCGTCAGCGGCCTTGGATTCCGATTTTATTTCGAAAGGTAAGGTGGATGATGTTGAACCAAAAGTCTTGCAGCCAAAGCCACAAATTTTCTCTGCTCGCACTGATCTTCGCGTTCGCGCTTGTTGCTACCGGGGCGGCATTCGCCCAGACAACAATTTCGACTGGCAGTATCGTTGGTACGGTGACCGATGCGACAGGTGCTGTGCTGGAGGGGGCCAAAGTCACAATTACAAGTCTTGACACGAATCAGCAGATTAATCTCACCTCCAATGCCTCTGGTGCCTTCAATTCGGGTGCTCTGTCGCCTGGCAACTATAAGGTGCAGGTGGCGGCTAAAGGATTCAGCACCACCACTCAGACTGTCGCGGTGCGCGTTGGCAATACTGCGACGGTGAATCCCAAGCTGGCAGTGGGACAAGAAAGCACGGTAGTGGAAGTGCAAGGGTCCGCGCTGGCCGTGAACACAGAGCAGGCAGAAGTACAGGGCGTGCTGACCTCCACCCAGATCGAGAATCTGCCTGTAAATGGGCGCAACTTCCTTGATCTCGCGCAGCTCGAGCCCGGTGTCCAAATCCAGGATGGCCAGAACTTCGATCCTACCAAGGCGGGCTATTCATCGATATCGTTCGGTGGACGTTTTGGCCGCACGGCCCGCATTAGCGTCGACGGGGTTGACATCTCCGACGAGACTGTCGGCACTACGACCATGGATATTCCGGCCAGTGGAATTGATCAGTTCCAGTTGGCGCAATCGTCGCTTGATCTTTCCAACGATCTAACATCGTCTGGCGCTGTGAATGTAACTACAAAATCGGGATCGAATCAGATTCACGGCCAAGCTTTTGGACTTTTCCGTGATCGCACGGTTGGTGGCGTAGCAACCCCGGGCGGAGGGTCGTTGCCATTCCAGCGCTCGCAATACGGAGCAAGTCTCGGCGGCCCAATCATCAAGGACAAGCTGTTCTTCTTCGGTGACGGCGAACGCATCAAGCAGGATTCCCGGGCCCCGGTGCTCTTCGCCCCACCCTTTCAGAGTCTGAACGGCGGTTTTGGCGTTCCTTTCCGGGACAACCAGTTGATGGGGAGGTTGGATTACACCCTGCCCCACAATGCTCGTATCTTTTATCGCTTCAATTACTTCTCAAACTCGCTGCCCTCGGATTTCGGACTTGGTTATTCGGTGTACAACAACAAAGACATTACACGCTCCCATCTTGTCGGCTTGGACTTCAGCAGCGGAACGTTCACGCATGCTGTCCGTTTTTCGTTTTTGAAGTTTCAGAACCAGATCGTAGACTCGACGGTCGGAAGTAATCTGCCCTTCGCAAATACCGGCGTCACTCTTGACGCGCTCGGGAACGGCCTCTATACGGGTCCGAGTCCGCTGGCGCCGCAAAGCACGCCCCAGCGCAACCTTCAAATCAAGTACGACGGCAGCAAATCGATTCGGTCTCACATTCTGCGCTACGGTGTGTCCTTCAACAACATTCAGGGCGGCGGCTTCGCCAGCTTTTATGGCACGGCGCCTCGAATTTCCTGGAACCAGACCCCCGAGAACGCAGCTTTCGCGGCAACAGGACCTTATCCTGGCTTAAACGGCGGCGGACCAGAAACGAATCCATTAAATTGGCCGGCAGAACGAGTTCGCTACGGCAATGGTCAGGGCTTCAGCACCCTTGAGCCAGCTTTGGGATTTCCGGCCGGAGGGCTGGGTCCGGATCATCGCTTCGCCTTTTACGTGGGCGACTCATGGAAGGTCAAGCCGAACTTCACCGTTACTGTAGGCGTTCGCTACAACCACGATACCGGTCGAACTGACAGCGATCTGCCGGCTGATCCCGCGATCAATGCTCAATTTCCCGGCTGGGGAAACCGTGTCAATCAACCGAATACGAATTTTGCTCCACAGTTGGGCATCGCTTGGGATCCGGCAAAGAACGGTAAGACAGTCGTGCGTGCCGGCATCGGGCTGTACTACGAAAACGTCATCTTCAACAACGTGCTGTTCGATCGTCCCTACCGCCTGCAAACCGGGGCCTTTAACCAGGCTAATTACGGGTGCTCGAGCGGTGTACCGCAGCCGCTAACTGTAGCAGGCAACACCACCATTACTCCGCCGGCCAGTTCTTGCGGAACCGACGTTCACGCCGGAGATGCGATTGCTTCCATTCTGACATTCTGGGACCAGTACAAGGCGGGCAATCCGCTGGACTTGAAAGCCGCCAATCCAAACTACATTGGGAATTATCTTGACGCCGGCTTAGGTGTTCCGCTCGGAGTCTTTGCCCCGAACTACAAGACGCCTCGTTCTGTGCAGATGAACTTCGGAATTCAGCGTGAAATCCACCGCGGGATGATCTTTAGCGCAGATTACCTGCGAAACGTTGAAACTCGGTCCCTGCTGGGTATTGATATCAACCACGTGGGCGATGTCTCGCACTTCAATTTAAGCATTGCCCAAGCAGCGATTGCCGCCACCAACACGGCCTTCGGGTGCGGAGATGTAGGATGCGCGATTAATAACGGCGCTACCATGGCTGACTATGCTGACAACGGACTTACCTCCGATGCCGACTTTGGTCAGGCTTGTAACCAGGCGTTGGGAGTCCCATGCGCTTTCGGTGGACTCAACCCGAACCAGGCGACGGCGACGTTCTTGGAGCCTATCGGACGTTCCGTTTACAACGCTCTGCAAATGAAGCTGAGTCAGAACGTGACCACTCCATTTCGGGGCGTAAGAGGCATGAACTTCCAAATCTCGTACAGCTTGTCACGGTTTGAGAACTCCGGAGGGTCGGCGGCCACCGGCACTTCGGCTGACAACGACCAGGACTTCGTTCTCGCCACCGCTGACAACAACAAGCCAAACCGGTATTTCGGGCCGTCTCTTCTGGACCGAACGCATCAGATCTCGTTTGGAGGCTATGCCGATCTGCCCGCTAAGTTCAGAGTCGGATTAGTGGGTCACTTCTCCAGTCCTCTTTCTACCGTGTTGGCCGTTCCCAATACTGGTTCTGAGGGAGAGATTTTCCGCACCGACTTCACGGGAGACGGAACGTTTAGTGACCCGGTCCCCGGAACTCACTTCGGACAGTTCGGGCGTAGCACGAATGCTTCGAACATCAACGCGCTCATTAGCAAGTACAACACAAACGTCGCGAACCAGGCTACGCCCGCGGGCCAGGTGCTGATCGCGAACAATCTCATGACCCTCGATCAACTGCAGAAACTGGGCGGAGTGGCACCTACTCTGGGACCAGCGCCCGCAGATCAAGCGAACTTTCCCTGGATGCGATCTTTCGACATGAACATTGCCTGGAAGTTCACCATCAAGGAAAGAGTCTCGATCGAACCTAGCGTCTCCGCGTTCAATATTTTCAACTTCAGCAACTTCAACAATCCGCCCTTCACCATGTCCGGTTTATTGACCGGTTCAGCAGGCTCGATCAATGGCACTGGCACACACTTTGACGCTAGTTGCGGCTGCGTACCCAATGATACCTTCAGGGTCGGAAACGGCACTGGAACGTATGCAGTAGGTGCCGGTCGGCAGATTGAATGGGGTCTGAAAGTGACGTTCTAAATCGCTGTGCAGTTTTAAATCGGGGCCACCATGCTAATTGGTGGCCCCATTTTGTTGCTGAAAATAGGATGAACTAGTGTTTCCCCACGCTCGTTGGACGCGACGCTCTGATGCGATCATGTCGATTCGTCCTCATTGGGTGAGTTCGGTGCGCAGGCGTTTCGATAATTTCTCAATCTGCTTGAGTTTTTCGATGGCGTCTTTGGGCAGCATACCCTCGCGGACTTTGGTTACGTCCGCAGGAACGGTCTGGGCCACGCGCGCCAGCTCATCGGCCTCGCGCTGTGCTTGTTCCAGATCGCTGTGCCGGGCGCCTGTCGAAGGATGTTGCCCCGGCGATTGCGATTGCTTTGCCTGGTCGAGCGATGGCGGCGGAGTCGGAAAGCCGCGCCCGGGCGTTTGCGGTACCATGCTGGATGCAAAGAATAGAAACGCAGCGACTGGCAGGATACAGCGGTGAACCACGATTTGCCTCCTGAGTGGCGGCGGGAAATTCAGCAGATATTTTACTCCTCGCTCCGGCGTCGCTTTCATCAGCCCATACCAATCTTCACGAGGGCCCGTCGCGCCGTGAGGCTGACGACATTGTGTACAATGCCTGCATGTCGTTTCATGGCCAGCAACAGGGCAACAACCACCAAAAGCGCGGCCGGACGCCCCCTCCGGAGGACACCTATGAGGAGGCACTGTTCCTCAAGTCCATTGGAGAGAAGCAGAAGCCGGTATCGGTCAAACTCATGGACGGCCAGACCGTCCAGGGATGGATCGAGTATTTTGACAAGAACATGGTCCGACTGACCCGCGAGGGCGCGCCCAATCTTTTCATTTTCAAGCACGAGATCATGTACATCGCCGAGGAAGGCGGGAAGAAGAAGTAGGCCTTTGTCTCGCTGACACTCTTTACTTCCCGACGCTGAACTCTATTCGGAACTGAGGAAGCCCAAAGCCGGATGCCGAAAGTCCAAGCATGACGTCCTCTGCCAGCCAGACACAAAGTTTCATTCCCGCCATGACCGCCATCGCCCGCGAGGCGGGCGCATTGCTCCTGGAATATTTTCATCAGGGACTCAAGATTGAGTACAAGGGTGATGCCGATCTGGTTACAGCCGCGGATCGCGCCTCCGAGGTGCTCATCCGCGAGCGCGTGGCCAAGCAGTTTCCATCCCACGACGTCTTAGGCGAAGAGCAGGGGCTGAACGACCGGGGCAACGAGTATCGCTGGTATGTCGATCCGCTGGATGGGACCACCAACTTTGCTCATGGCTATCCGGTGTTCTGCGTCTCGCTCGCCATCGAACGTCGAACCGCAGATTCCCAAACGCGGGTCGCGGCCGTCGTTTACGATCCCACGCGCGACGAGCTTTTCAGCGCGCAGAAGGGGCAGGGAGCGCAGTTGGATGGCAAGCCCATTCACGTGTCGAAAATCGGCCAGCTGAAAGAATCCTTGCTCTCGACCGGATTTCCCAGCCACAAACGACACAAGAATCCCAACATTTTTTTCTATCATCAGATCACGCTGCGCACCCACGGCGTGCGCCGGGCAGGATCGGCTGCCCTCGATCTATGCGACGTGGCCTGCGGACGCTACGACGGTTTCTGGGAATTCAATCTGAATCCCTGGGACACGGCTGCGGGCGTGCTGATCGTCGAAGAGGCCGGAGGCAAGGTCAGCAGTTTCGATGGTTCTCCGTTCCAGCTGAACAGCCGCGAGACGCTCGCCTCCAACGGGTTGATTCATACTGCGCTGGTGCATGAGTTTCAGGAGATCTTCGCGGGCCGCGGGCTGGATCCCTTACCCGATCCCCGCGAATATCGCAGATAAGAGCGAATCGTGTACGCGGCTCGGAATAAACATGACCAAGAGGCGCACGGTTCCGGCTCTCGCAGTCTTGCTGCTCGCCACGTGGTCTGCCCCCGCGGCAGACTCAGCGAGTGCGCCGGATCCCGCTTACGTCCAGTCCTTCGAAAAGTGAGCAAAGACGTTCCCTTGAAAGTACGGCCCGAAACGCAGGCCTCAGTTGACGGCAAGCGCGTCACCAGCGCGAAACTCGAGCCCAACACCTCCCATCATCAAACCCAGGTCGAGTGAGGACACTGCGCGTTCATATCATCGTTCGCGGACAGCGCGTTGGAATCCGACTGAAAGACTAGGGACAGTGAATACGCGCGGATGTTTAAGGGCATGCAGTTTTTCCCGGCTGACTATGGACCATCGCCAGACCGCAAAGTGGCTTCCCAGAGACGGAAAGAAAGTTGTCCCATTCACTTTCGTTCTTAACTAGAAATCTGTGACCCGCCTCACAGACAAACCTCCACGGCGGCAAGAATATTGTTTCTGTTCATTCTTGGCAGTGATCCTTCCGGCCGGTTTTCTGCGCAGTGAATCACTGAGTCGTAACCCAGACGCACGAGCTGCACGATTCGCGCTTGTTCTCGCCCGCAGCACAAGGAGGTCCTCATGGCTCACAAACGCACTCCTAAGTTGGAATCAATACACAGTGTCTCCGTTCTGTGGCTCGCAGTCGCCTTTAGTTCAATGGTCCTAGGCGCGGTAGCACAGGCTCAAACATTCACCACGCTGTTCAGCTTTAACAACAGCGACGGAGCAAATCCGCAAGCCTCGCTGATCATGGATGCACAGGGCAACCTGTACGGGACGACCGGTAGTGGCGGCACTTACTCCTTTGGCACGGTGTTCAAGCTTGACCCCTCCGGCAACGAGACAGTTCTCCACAGCTTCGCGGGCAACCTTGATGATGGAGGGACCCCCGTTGCAAATCTAATCAGAGACGCGAGCGGCAACCTCTACGGAACCACGTACCAAGGCGCCACCCCCTCGGGGGGCGGCACGGTATTTAAGCTGGATCCCTCTGGCAATGAAACCATTCTCCATAGCTTCTCGATGGGTAGCGATGGCGGGAATCCCGATTGCGGTTTGATCATGGACGCACAGGGCAACCTCTACGGCACAACCTTCTCTGGCGGCGCTTACGGGAACGGAACGGTATTTAAGCTGGATCCCTCTGGCAACGAAACTGTTCTCCACAGCTTCACGGGGGGCAGTGATGGATATATGCCTTACGCGGGCCTCATCATGGATGCCCAGGGCAACCTGTACGGGACAACTTTCTCCTCTGACAACCCTGCTCAGGGGAACGGCGTGGTTTTTAAACTGGATCCTGCCGGCAGCGAAACCGTTCTCTACACCTTCACGGGAGGTCGGGATGGAGCGTGGCCCAACGCTCTGATCATGGATGCGGCCCGCAATCTCTACGGCACCACGGGCTATGGTGGCAATCTCGACTGCTATAGTGGCCAGGGCTGCGGGACCGTATTTAAGGTGGATCCGTCGGGCAACGAAACTGTTCTCCACAGCTTCACTGCGGGCAGTGATGGCCAGGGCCCAACGGGAAGTTTAATCATGGATCAACAGGGCAATCTGTACGGGATGACCGTCTATGGCGGCGCTCACGGGTGGGGCACGGTGTTCAGGCTAGACCCCTCCGGCAACGAGACAGTTCTCTACTCCTTCACCGGCGGCAACGATGGCAAGCAACCCATTGGAGGTCTGGTGATGGATGCCACCAACAACCTATACGGCACCACATACGGCGGCGGCGCTTCCAACAACTGCTTCGGGGGATGTGGAACTGTGTTTAAACTTGCCGCCCCAAGTTCAACGGCCGCTACAGTCGCCTCCGGCTTGAACCCTTCAGTGTTCGGGCAGGCGGTTTCATTTGCGGTGGAAGTAACATCGGACAGCGGCACACCCACGGGAATGGTGCAGATCCTCAACGGATCGGCGCAAGTTGGAGCCGGAACTCTGGCGAACG
>JAICJP010000462.1 GCA_025928375.1 Candidatus Sulfotelmatobacter sp. | reverse complement strand
TCCTGGTATCCCACCGAGGAAACCATCACGATGCGCGCTTCGGGATGCTGTTGCACGATCCGTTCGGCCGCCTCGATACCTTCCATCTGCGGCATGGTGATGTCCATGAGCACGATGTCGGGATGCGTGCGGTCGAACTCGCTGATCGCGGTCAAGCCGTCGCCGGCCTCGGCCGCAACCTGCCCGCCGAAACTTTCGATCATGCGGGCCAGATTCTTTCTGGCAAATACGGAATCGTCGACGATCAAATAGCGGACCGCCTGCCCGTCTTTGCTGCGCTTTACTGGTGCGAACTGCTCCATACAGACCTCCCCTTTCTACTGCATTATCATGCCCACGGGGGCCGGAACCAGATCACGCTGGTCACCGGCTTTTCGTGTCCTGATTCCTTAGTTTCCCGCGCGTACGGCGCGCCCACTGCTCATCTCGCCCGTGTTCCGGCCGCAGATGGCTTGCAAAGTCGATCCCATTACGTCCAAGCCGACGACGCGAATGGCGTAGCCGCGCTCAATCGCCGCTTTGGGCATGCCAAACACCACGCAGGACTCCTCGCTCTGCGCCAGGGTCATGCCGCCCTCTTTCTTGATCGCGCCCAGGCCCTCGGCGCCGTCATCTCCCATGCCGGTCATAAGCACGCCGACGGCATGGTTCTTGAATTCCTCGGCCACGCTGCGCAACAGCACATCCGCGCTGGGACGATGGCCGTTCACCCGCGGCTCGTCGCTGAGCACCACAATGTCGCCCAACGGCAGGCGTTTGACTTTCATGTGACGGCTTCCGGGACAAACCAAGACGCGGCCCGCCTGCAGCATGTCTCCCGATTGCGCTTCCTTGACGCGCAGGGGACAAACTTCGTCCAGGCGCCGCGCAAACATGTCGGTGAATCCCTCCGGCATGTGCTGCACCACCACAATGGCCGAGGGAAAATCCCCTGGCAATTGCGAGAGCACAAACTCCAGAGCCTGTGGGCCTCCGGTCGAGACTCCGATAGCCACAATCTTGTTGGGAGCACCTGAGGGGGCCGATGATTTCTGCGGCTTGGCTGGCAGCCCGTTCAGCAGGCGCGGCTTCAGTTTGCAGTCGGCGGCGGCCTTCACTTTCGCAATCAGTTCGCGCGCCACTTCCGCCATGTGCGCGGAGGGATCCTTCGGCTTGGGCACGAAGTCGAACGCTCCCAGGCCCAAGGCCTTCATGGTCACCGTCGCGCCTTCCGTACTGTGCGAGCTGAACACGATGACCGGCACCGGCTCCCGCCGCATGATCTCTTTCAGGGTGTCGATGCCGTTCATGCCGGGCATTTCCAGATCCAGCGTGACTACGTTGGGCTTCAATTCCTCGATCTTTTTCAGGCAGAAGGAGCCGTCCATTGCCGTGCCCACAACCTCGATGGATTCGTCGGCAGCCAGCATTTGCGGAATCAACTTGCGCATGAGTGCCGAATCGTCGGTGACCAGAACGCGCACTTTCTTCATGCCTGGCCTCCTACGGGAGGAGTCACCGCAAGCCGCATGCGGTCGGTGTGCGTGAGCAAGAGTCCCGAACCCGCCCGGCCCATCTCTTGCGGGCGCAAATGCGCGACGTGCTCGACCACCGCGGCCAGGTTCAGAATCAGCACTACTCGCCCGTCTCCCAGGATGGAGGCTCCCGATACCAGGTCGGTCGAGAATGTGTGGTCATCGAGCGCCTTGATCACCAGTTCCTCCTCGCCTTCGAGCGCATCCACAATCAACCCGTACTTTCTTTCTCCAACAGTGATCACCAGCACAAACAGCTTGGAATTGCGACCGGCTTCGCCGGCCGGGCGCCCCAGGCGCAGCACCGGTAACACTTGATTGCGCAATTGCAATACCTCGTAATTGTCGACCTGGTGAACTTCGGTCTCCACCGTTCGCGCGATCTCCAGCACCGCATTCAGGGGAATGGCGTAGAGCCGTTGCTCGACCCAGAACAGCAGAGCTTTGATGATGGCCAGAGTGAGAGGCAATTTCAGGCGGAAGGTGGTTCCCTGGCCGGGCCGAGTTTCCAGGCTCACTGAGGCTTTCAGGCGGTGCAGCACGCTTTGCACGACATCCATGCCGACGCCGCGGCCGGACACTTCTGTGACCTGTTCCGCGGTGCTGAAGCCGGGTCGGAAGATGAGATTCAGAGTCTCGGTTTCCGTCAGCTGGGCAGCGTCCTCTGCCGTCATCAAGCCCAGTTCAATGGCTTTGCTCCGGATCTTTTGCACGTCGATGCCGCGCCCATCGTCGCTGACTTCCACCACTACCTGGTTTCCCTGGTGATAGGCGTTCAGGCGAACGGTTCCGTGCGGCGACTTTCCCACCTTGCGGCGCTCTTCGGGCGACTCGATCCCGTGGCTGACCGCGTTGCGGACCAGGTGCGTGAGAGGTTCGGCAATGGCATCGAGGATGCCCTTGTCCAGATCTGTCTCTTGCCCGCTGAGGGCGAGATCCACTTCGCGTCCACATTGGCGGGCCACGTCGCGCACCATTCGCGGGAAACGCCGGAACAGTTGATCGACAGGCACCATGCGGATCTTCATCACAGAACGCTGCAGATCGTTCAGTACGCGGGCCTGGAAGGCCATGGCATCAGCGAACTTGCCGTGCAGCAGGTCTTTGGGATAGCGCTTGGCGAAGTCGTTCAGCGCCTGCTGCAGCATCGACTTGCCTATGATCAGCTCGCCGACCAAGTTCAAAACGCTGTCGATGCGCGAGGCCTCGACGCGCAAAATATTTTCCAGCGTGCTGGCGGCAAATTGAGATTCGCTCTGCGGCGCAGCTGAAGAGATTCCCGGTTCGTTCCCAGGTTCCTGTTCCTTGCTGTCCGACGTAGTGTCAGGAACGGCTTGTGATCCCGGGCTGGTTGCCTGGTATAGCAGGTCAACCGTGACCTCTTCCGCGATGGTCGGGATCTTGCATTTCGCGATGATCTGCTGCGGAGTCTGCACGCTGGCCAGAACGAATTCCACATG
>JAICJP010000144.1 GCA_025928375.1 Candidatus Sulfotelmatobacter sp. | reverse complement strand
GGGGACACGGAGGAGCACAGAAGCCTGCTCTGTGAACTTCTGTGCCCTCTGTGGTGGTGAGCCGGCCCATCCAGGTGGCACGAACGGAATGCCTCCCTATTACCGTCGTAATGCGTCCAATCAAGAACGTCTCGGGAAGTAAATAGGGCCGGCTTTATCATTAGCCAGGCCTCCCACGCATTGTTGCAATAGACAGCAGTTACGGCTGTCGACCGTCAAGGAGCTCATGCAAAGTCCCGAGGTCAAGCGATTTGGTCGCTACGAGGTAGTGGCAGAGTTGGGCCGCGGCGCCATGGGCGTCGTTTACAAGGCTCGCGATCCCCAAATCGATCGCCTGGTAGCCGTAAAGACGGTCTCCTTATGGGGGCAGGAGCCCGAAGAAGAGCAGGAGTTCCGGCTGCGCTTCGGCAATGAAGCACAAGCCGCGGGGCGCCTTCATCACCCTGGCATCATCTCCGTCTTCGATGTTGGCGAAGACCCGGAGAACCAGGATCCTTATATTGTTCTCGAGTATGTTTCTGGGGAGTCATTGCAGCGGGTTCTTGCTCGCGAAAAGAAGCTTCCCCTCAGCAAAGCTTTGAAGCTGGCGGAAGAACTGGCGGACGCCCTGGCCTATGCGCACGCCCAAGGTGTTGTCCACCGGGATATGAAACCGGCCAACATCCTGGTCACGGAAGATGGTCATGCCAAGATCGCCGACTTCGGCATAGCGAAGTTGAACCTGGCGCACTTCACGATCCCCGGCAAAGTGCTGGGTACGCCCGCCTACATGGCGCCGGAACAGCTCAGCGGCGAAGGCGCTGACGGCCGCTCCGATCTGTTCTCGCTGGGAGTGATCCTGTATGTGATGGTGACCGGGCATTCTCCGTTCCCCGGGAGCAGCGCTACCACCGTCTGCTTTAAAGTGGCGAACCGGGAGCCGGTTGCCGCCAGTGCGCTCGACATGACGCTGCCGCCGCAGATCGATGCAGTCATCGCGCGCGCCATTGCGAAAAATCCTGACGAACGCTACCAGAATGGTGCGGAATTGGCTGAGGACCTACGCCTGCTACAGCAGGCGTATAAACCCGGCTCAACCACCACTTCCATGCAAGCGATCACGGCACTGACGACGAATCTGAACTTGCGTACCGCCAGTGCGCGGGCGACCGCTCGGCCGGCCGCCGCTGTCGCGCAGGCGCAGGGTGTGGTCCATTACATCCTCTACAAGGCCCCGATTCGCGACTTGATTCTGGGAGCCGCCACCCTGGTTCTGCTGGTCGTGATCGGCGCGCAATCGAAACTTTTTGTGAATGTGCCGAAAACTGCCGGTGTTATGGCCGACGGTGAGATCCAGGCCAGCACCACAAACCCCGATCCTCCGCAGCCGGCGCGCGTTGCTGCTGCCGTCATGCCCTCACCCACAGTTCACGTTGCCCCGCCCGTTCGGAAGGCAGTCCATCCCGCTGTTCGAGCGAAAGCGCCGGCTCCCGTTCGTAGCGCACCGCCAGTTTCGTCAGCAACACTCGATCTGGGAGTGCAACACCAGTTCAAGGACGCAACGCTTTTCGTCTACATCGACGGAAAAATCGCCCTGACGCGGCCGCTGCACGGGGCGGTGCAGAGGAAGCTGATCGTATTCAACGGAGTCCGAGGAGTGGAATCGGAAACAATTGAGGTCCCTGCGGGCAGGCACGTGCTGCGCATCCGGGCACTCTCGACCGATCAGACGACGGATCTCTCCAGGACAGTCACCGCCGATTTCATCGGTGGCGATAACAAATCTCTCGAGGTCACCTTCGAGAAGCACAACTCAGCAATGCGCCTCACGTGGCAATAATCTGTTTTAGCCTACTGGCGTAGACCCATCCAGTTTTCCGAAACCACCAGAGAATTCCCGGGATTCTGCGGATCGTACTTCACCGATGTGTGCAGGCCGAGGCGGCAGGAGTGCAGATTAATCCAATGACGCAGATAGGTGACGTCCTGCGAGCACTCATACGTCACACCCGCCACGTCGTACTTGTAGATGAGCATAACCGCGGCGTGGTGATTGTTGGCCGGGGCTAATTCCTGGACATCGATGACGGTGCCATCCGTGATCCGGCCGGTGCCTTCCAGCCAGGAACGGCGCTCCTTCTCGAGTTCGTCCGGCGTCTTGGCGCGCGGACGCAGCAGCGCATAGACACCCACCAGGGCAGCTCCGCCTGCCGTTACCAGACCATAGAGTCGCAGCGAATCCATACAGAGAGGTTCATGAAATCGGCTGGGACTTTCTCCGACTTCTTTATCAGCATAAGCGCAAGCTGAGATGGTTGGAAGTGGTTTGCAGGTTACGGAGGTGCCACCGCCTGTGAAAAACTCCAACTCAGAAACAGCAAGCCAAGCGGCGTTTGTGTTCTAAAATCGCCCACTGCGGAGTATCTCCGCCTGCATCCTGGGGGCACCGTTGAATCATTCTCTTCGCAACTGCGTCGTACATCTTTGCTTCACTTTCGCGCTCGTGACCTCTGCACTGGGTTCTTCGGCCGACAAGAAGGCCGATCGCGATTGGCCCGTATATGGAGGAACTCCTGAAAACAATCACTTTTCGCCACTTGAGCAAATCAATCGCAAGAATGTGAAGGATCTGCAGGTGGCCTGGACCTTCGATACCGAAGAAACAGGCGGTTTGCAAACCAGCCCCATCGAAGTGAATGGAGTCCTGTATGGCATCACACCCACGCAGAAGATCTTTGCCGTCGACGCTGCGACTGGCAAATTGCTGTGGAAGTTCGATTCCGAAATCAAGGGAACCCAGCCCGACCGCGGCCTGTCGTACTGGTCTGATGGTAAAGAGAGTCGCATCATCGCTGGCGTGATGAATTTCGTGTACGCCCTCGATGCTGCAACCGGGAAGCCGATTCGAACTTTCGGCAGAGACGGCCGTATTGATTTACGCGAAGACCTGGCGCGCAATCCGGCCGAGCAAGTCATCTATCTCACCAGTCCCGCCGTCATCTACAAAGATCTGATGATCGTGGGCGGGCGCGAGTCCGAGACCCTGCCCGCGTCCTATGGCGACATCCGTGCCTACGAGGTTCGTACCGGTAAGCTGCGCTGGGTGTTCCATGCGATTCCGCGACCAGGCGAGTTCGGCTACGACACTTGGCCCAAGGATGCCTGGAAGAGCACCGGCGCCGTTAACAACTGGACCGGAATGACCCTCGACCGGAACACCGGAATCATTTACATCCCGACCGGCTCGGCTGCCTTCGATTTCTACGGTGGAGACCGCATCGGCGATGACCTGTTCGGTAACTGCCTGCTTGCGCTCAATGCCGAGACCGGGGAGCGCATATGGCATTTCCAGGCTGTGCATCACGATATCTGGGACCGGGATTTCCCCACTCCTCCAATCCTGGTCACACTCAACCACGACGGCCAAAAGGTGGAGGCCCTGGCGCAAAATAGCAAGCAGGGATTTGTTTTCCTGTTCGATCGCTCCAACGGCAAACCGATTTTCCCCCTGGACTGCCGCGAATATCCCTCCAGCGATGTCCCCGGCGAGGTCGCTGCGAAACAGCAATGCCTGCCCACAAAGCCTGCTCCTTATGCTCGGCAACTGCTAACCGAAGATCTCCTGACCAATCGCACCCCGCAGATGCACCAATGGGCCCTCGATCGCTTCCAAACCTTCCGCAGCGACGGACAATACGTCCCCTTGTCGACCAGTAAGGAAACGGTCATCTTCCCCGGCCTGGATGGCGGCGCCGAGTGGGGCGGGCAGGCAGTCGATCCGGAGAGCGGCATTATGTACGTCAATGCGAACGACATTGCGTGGACCGGACGCCTGGCGGAAACCAATCCTGCCGAAGCCGAGCAGAACAGTCCCAAGGGCCTCTACATCAGTCAGTGCTCGATCTGCCACGGGGAGAACATGGCGGGATCTCCTCCAGCAATTCCATCTCTGGTTGTCGCAGGCAAGCGCTTGTCGGGGGAAGAAATCACCGAGACCATTAAGAACGGCAAAGGCCGGATGCCCGGTTTCCCCAACCTGCGCGACGATCAGATCTCCATGCTTGTTTCCTACGTCATGGGAGAAGGCGTCAAATCTCAAGGCGAAAACAAAGAAGTAACCAGCGCCGGGCCGCCGCTTCCCACCGTGCCGTACCATTTCACCGGATATCTCCGCTTCTACGACCCGGACGGATATCCAGCTGTTGCCCCACCTTGGGGAACGTTGAACGCAATCAATCTGAACACGGGTGAGTATGTGTGGAAACACCCATTTGGCGAATATCCGGAACTAGCGGCGCAGGGAATGAAAGATACAGGAACGGAGAACTACGGCGGCCCTCTAGTGACAGGCGGGGGACTCCTGTTTATTGGCGCGACCAACTACGACAAGAAATTTCACGCATTCGATAAAGCGACCGGCAAGCTACTCTGGGAAACTACCCTGCCCTTTGCCGGGAATGCCACGCCCATTACATACCAGGTGAAAGGCCGGCAGTATGTAGTCATTGCGGCGGGCGGTGGAAAAGACCTGAAATCAAAGTCGGGCGGGGTGTATGTAGCTTTTGCAGTTCCGAAAAAATAGAACTGTAGAGACGTAGCTGAGCTACGTCTCTACGATGTCGAGGCTGAACTTACTCATTGGGCTTTTTTTCAGAAGCTTCATCATGCGCCGGCGGTTCGTAGCCCACGTGGAACATTGCGGCCTGCGCCTCCGCAGCCTGCCTGAGTTCGTCCATTTCGTGCAGACTTTCTCCCTCAGGCTTGTCCTGCTTGCGTTGAACCCTGCGTTCGGCCTTATCCCGCTGTTTTTGCTGGCGCGATTGCTCTTTCTGGCGCTTGGTAAAACTCGATCGTCCTCTCGGCATACCCCATCTCCCATTGTCTAAGGTTCATCGTCCCCCGATCACTTCCTACGGGCGTTTACATACAGATTACCAGCGCGGTTCGCGTTTCTGACGCGGGCCACGGTGATCATCGCGTCCCCGGCCACCGCCACCTCCGCCAAATCGCGCCCCACCACCGCCGCCTCCCCCTCTGGGCCGGTCGGTCTTCGGTTTCGCCTCGTTGATGGTCAGAGTGCGGCCGCCCAGATCGCTTCCGTTCAAGGCCGCGATGGCGGTGTCCGCTTCTGTCGCACTGCTCATTTCCACGAACCCGAAACCGCGAGAGCGCCCGGTCTCCCGATCGGTAACCAGGGTGACTTTTTCGACTGCGCCGTGGCCTTCGAAAATCTGACGGAGTTCAGCCTCGGTGGTGCTGTGGGGAAGATTACCGACGTAAAGATTCTTCATTGCATTTCCTCTCTGAGTAAGTCATCCAAGGTGATTGACGGCGTGCCGCGTCCCTCAGGATCTCGTGGCAGTGGCAGGTCGCGCAGTGCTTGCGCGCCGGCCTTCGCCGAAAACGGCACGCGGGTGTTCATTCCTTTACCGCAATTGGCTTCGCGGAAACTGGAGCATCGGTTGCCTTCGATTTCTTTGTCGCGGCTGCCAGCAATTCGCGGGAACGTTTCCTGCGCGCGATGTTCTGTTTCCGCTCGCGATGAAACCTTGATTTGTCGCCATTCACTGCGGACATACGGGACTCCTTGAGCGGGTTTCTGAATTTCATGACGGAGCGCGCCACAGCTGGAACTGGTTGCGCGAGCATTATTTGCGGACTGTTGCAGAAAGGCAAACATTGCAAGGCGCTCTTGCGCTTGCCTTTGGAGAAGCGTACTAGGCGGAAGTAATCTTCGTGTGGTCGCCGGAATAGGGGACGCCTCCCGATCTCTCAATCGCGAAGGCGCGGGATATTCGTGGCGTATCTTCGAGGTTAAGTGTCCTGAGTATACGCTGTTTGAAGTTGTCCCGCTTGAACTCGTGTTGCTCATCTGGAGAGGGCAAATCGCGAGAGCGCATCGCGCACTGGTCGGGGGAAGACGCGACGGTCATCACCGGAGATTGTGATTGAGATTGCCAATGGCACCAGATGCGTGTAGTATTGAAATGTGCGTTAGACCGAATCGGTCGTGAGCAGTTCTCGCCTCAACAGCCAGTAACCTGCACAAGTTTTCTTCCGAATCCCTCCAGCGTAACTACATCAAAGAAAAAGAGTACACATTCACATGGAACAAGGAACAGTAAAGTGGTTCAATGACGCCAAGGGCTACGGCTTTATCAGCCGTCAGAATGGCGAAGACGTTTTCGTGCATTTCTCCGCCATTCAGGCAGGTGGTTTCAGAAGCCTGCAAGAAGGCCAGACGGTGCAGTTCAGCGTCACCAAAGGACCCAAGGGCTGGCAAGCCGAGAACGTGCAGGCGGTCTAAGCCGCAGATTTGAAAAAGGCGATTTCAACCGAAATCGCCTTTTCGTTTTTACAGCTCTCGTGAGCGTTTGCGCATAGCACATTTTCCGGTTGCAAGTTCTCGCGCCTCGAGCCAATTGTGAATGGATTCCTTCTGACACACGACGATACCAGCACCGCCTTCGCAATCATTCTGCACAACGTCCGCACATACCGCTCGGGCGGCGTGGTGGCCGTGGTGCACGGGAAGCGTAACGCAGAGTCAACCTTGAAGGATTTCCAGGAAAGCCAAAGCCCGTCGGACCATCATGCGGGCTGGCGCTACTTCCTCGAAAAGAGTGACTTGGCGGCGGGCACCGATCCCGCTGAAGCCACGCATCGCCGTCAGGCCGACCTCGAACGGCGTGAAGCCAAAGAGTCGCAGAACGATCCGGTGCGACCCTCGAATTTCGGAAAATAGGCTCGCTGCTATCTCAGCCCTTCACTTCGCTGTCTCCAGGCCAAACTACTATTTAGCCTGGGTGCACACGTTTTTGCTGACCAACTCCAGGAAACCGCCCTCGGGCTCCTTGCCAAACTGATCGTCGTGGGTAGCCTTCTTGCTGACCACGATTCGTCCGCTTCGATCGCGGATATAGAACCATTCGCTGGTCGGCGTGATCTGGCCATTGGAGCAATTAACACGGACCCGGGCTCGCATCTCCACGAACGGTCCTCCCTGGGGAAGAACTGTAGGCTCCTTGTATTCGACGCGTACCAGTGTGGAACGCTGATTCTTCTTGAGAGTGCGAACTGCGCTGACGAAGACTTTATCTCCACGGGATGTCTGTCCGATGGGCCTCCAGTCTCCCGCGGCCAACACCAGAGTGACCGCGAGCACCGGCCCGACGATCGCCACGCAAATGATCAGAATTGTTTTCTTCAATCGGCGAAGCCCAAGGCGAATGCAGCCCCCTACTGTGGGCCATGGACCAGATTCTGTCAACGGGGACCGCCGGGAGGGGCGCCGTGTTATCGTTATGCCAAGCCTAGGCACATCCTTCAATTACGTGGAAACCCTTCTCTGCACCACGGTGGAATCTCCTGTCGGACCGCTATTTCTGGCGGCTTCCCCGGGTGGCTTGGTCGCGCTCGAATTCGATCGCCGTCTGCCAGGACAGCAAACCATCCGTCCCAATCCGCGCGACTTGCGTGGCGAAAGAAAGAACGTGCAGTTCGAGGAATCCGAGCAGGCCTTGCAACCGTATCTGGGTCAATTGCACGAGTACTTTGCCGGCCATCGCCGCCAATTCGATTTCCCCCTGGATCTGCGCGGGACCGACTTTCAATTGGCCTGCTGGCGGGCTCTCCTCGCTATCCCGTACGGAGAGACCAGGAGCTATGGCGACATCGCGCGTGCTGTCGGGCAGCCCCGGGGCTTTCGAGCAGTAGGCATGGCCAACAATCGCAATCCCATAGCGATCGTGGTTCCCTGCCATCGGGTGATTGCGTCTGATGGCACGCTGTGCGGGTACGGCGGTGGCCTTCAAATCAAACGAAATCTGCTGCAGCTGGAGCGAGCCGGCAATGAGAGCGCAAGAGCAACATCCTGAGTGACTTAGGTCATAATTGATCAAAGCGGCTATTTTGCCCAAGAACGGGTAGAATAGGGCCTTAGGGAATTTCGCCGATCCAAAATCGTGCTGTGGCATCTAATCTATCAGGTGCTCGGAATCGTGTACGCGGCGTTGAAATTAGGAGTCTTCTAGGTGAACTCAACTGTAAAAACCGTATTGTTCTGGCTGCTGATCGGCGTATCAGCATTACTGCTCTGGGAAGTCGTCAAGGGCGCGCGTGACGGCAACAAGGACAAAGAAGTAAATGTCACTCAGTTCATGAGTGATATTGACCAGAACAATATCAAGGAAATTACGGTCAACGGCATGGAGGTGCGCGGAAAGTACAAGGATGGCTCCGCGTTCCACACCACCGCTCCGGCCAACTACTTCACTCCCGAGCTGCTGAAGAATCTGCAGAGCAAGAGTGTGAACATCACCTTCCGCGACGTCAACAGCGGGAGCTTGCCCCTGCAGTTGCTGGGAACCTGGGCTCCGCTGATCCTTCTGGGCGCGCTCTGGTTTTTCATGATCCGGCAGATGCAGACCGGCGGGAATAAGGCCTTGTCGTTTGGCAAGAGCCGCGCACGGCTGCTCTCGATGCAGCAGAAGAAAGTGACATTCAAAGATGTGGCTGGGGTCGAAGAGGCCAAGGAAGAGCTGCGCGAGATCATTGAGTTCCTGCGCGAGGCGCAGAAATTCCAGAAGCTCGGCGGCCGTATTCCCAAAGGCGTGCTGCTGGTAGGGCCTCCGGGAACGGGTAAGACTTTGCTGGCCCGTGCGGTAGCTGGGGAGGCGAACGTCCCGTTCTTCTCTATCTCTGGTTCTGATTTTGTGGAAATGTTTGTCGGCGTGGGCGCCAGCCGGGTCCGCGATCTCTTTGAGCAGGGCAAGAAGAATGCCCCTTGCATCATCTTCATCGACGAAATCGACGCCGTGGGGCGCCACCGTGGCGCTGGCTTGGGAGGCGGACACGATGAGCGTGAGCAGACTCTAAACCAGTTACTGGTCGAGATGGACGGCTTCGAGTCCAATGAAGGCGTCATCCTGATGGCGGCGACTAACCGTCCAGACGTTCTCGATCCGGCGCTTCTAAGGCCCGGGCGCTTCGACCGCCGCGTGGTGGTCAGCCGTCCCGATGTTCGCGGACGCGAAGAGATTCTGCGCGTACATACCCGTAAGATTCCTCTTGCTGAGGATGTAGATCTCTCGGTGCTGGCTCGCGGAACACCGGGTTTCTCCGGTGCGGACCTGGCCAACATGGTCAATGAAGCAGCGCTGGCGGCGGCGCGGCAGAACCGAAAAGCCGTTCTGCACTTCGACTTCGAACTGGCAAAAGATAAAGTCCTGATGGGCGTGGAGCGCAAGTCGCTGCTGCTCACCGATGAGGAAAAGAAGAACACGGCGTACCACGAAGCTGGGCACGCTCTGGTCGCCGCGAAGATGCCGCATTCCGACCCTCTGCACAAGGTCACGATCATCCCGCGCGGGATGGCCCTGGGCGTCACCATGCAGTTGCCCGTGGATGACCGGCATAACTATTACAAGAACTATCTGGAGACGCAGATCGCCATCCTGATGGGCGGACGCATCGCGGAAGAGATGTTCCTCAACGTGATGAGCACCGGAGCAGGCAATGACATTGAGCGGGCCACCGACATGGCGCGCAAGATGGTCTGCGAATGGGGCATGAGCGAACTGGGCCCGCTAACCTTCGGCAAGAAGGAAGAGCAGATCTTCCTGGGCCGCGAGATCGCGCAGCATCGCGATTACAGCGAGGACACCGCCATCAAGATCGATCAAGAAGTCCGCAAGCTGGTCAATACCGGCTATAACACGGCCAAGCAGATTCTCGCCGAGAACCGCGACACGCTGGAGAAGATGGCTCGTGCGTTGATCGAGCGCGAAGTGCTCGATGCGAACGAGATTAAGTTGCTGGTTGACGGCAAAGAGCTTCCGCCCGTGCCCCCGCCTCCTTCCAAGTCCGACGATGGCGTACAACACGTCATCAAGCCGGACCTGCAGCCGGGACGCGCCAAGGGCGGCGAAAGGCCGGCCACGGCGTAAGCTCCACAAAATTAAACTTTCTACGGGCGGCCAACTTGGCCGCCTGATTTTTTTGACCCCGACACTCATTCTTACGGATATGAACCTGCTCGCTATGCCTCTGATCGTTTATCCGTGGAATCCCCGCGCGAATCTGTGCCGACCTTGCAGCAAGCTCCTCAAAATCCACAATTTACTAGCTCGATTCGCTCTGTTTCCGCACGTCGGGAGGGGGCTGTTTCGTGCTATAATCTAGACATAAGTTTTGGCTCTAAGTGTTAGAAATTTCAACGACTTGAACCCATTAGACTGGTTCGACACCCGGATTGCCAAAACGCAAGTCCCCAGCCACTAGTTCCAGGGCATCGAGCAGTACAGCGGCACAAAAATTCGGGACATTTTCGCGGAGCGGAATGGCCACCAAAGAGATCAATACTCCCATCGCAGACACGAAAACCAAAAACGGCAAGCTG
>JAICJP010000405.1 GCA_025928375.1 Candidatus Sulfotelmatobacter sp. | reverse complement strand
TGCGGCCTGTTCCACAATGGAATCCATCGCCGGTGCAATGAAGTCCGCAAACTGGATTTCTGGCACCGGACGCATCCCTGCCATGGCTGCGCCGATGGAAGAGCTTACGATGATGCCTTCTGCGAGCGGGGAATCGATCACGCGATCGCTTCCGAATTCTTCCTGCAGTCCCTTGGTGACCTTGAAGACGCCGCCCATCGCTCCCACATCCTCCCCAATGATAAACACGCGCTCATCGCGGGCCATCTCCTCGCGAAGGGCGCTAGTAATTGCATCGATATAGGTCGTAAGTGGCAAGCAATCCTTTTCCTCGGCCCATTTACTCCGAACTGGAAATCTGCGGGGCCCACACTTTGCGGTTCAGCTCACGCTCACGGATGCTGAACGAGAACACGTGATCTAAAGCCTCTTCAGGGTCGGGGTAGGGAGACTTTTCAGCGAACTCGATCGCGTCGTCGATCTCCTTGTCGAACTCTGCTAGCAGTTCTTCTTTCCAGGACTCAGCCCACGAGCCACGCTGCTGGAGGTAGCGCTCCATGGCGGGGATCGGATCGCGTGATTTCCAGTACTCCAGTTCCTCGACCGTACGATATTTCGCGGGATCGATTTCCGAATGGCCATACCAGCGATAGGTCTTGCACTCGATTAGCGTTGGTCCATCCCCACCGCGGGCCCTGCGGATGGCGTCCTGTGAGGCTCGATAGACTGCAACCACATCGTTTCCATCTACAGTTATGCCCCGAATACCGTACGCCTGCGCTTTGATGCTGAAGTCATCGACCGCACTTTGCAGCCGTGCCGGCACCGATTCGGCCCAAAGATTGTTCTCCAGGACGAAGACAATCGGCAGATGGTGGACGCCGGCAAAGTTCAACGACTCGTGCCACAGGCCCAGACTGGTAGAACCTTCGCCCGAGAGTGCCACCACGACGCTCGCCTTCTTTTGCATCTTGTTGGCCAGCGCTACTCCGGTACCGATCGCAAGTTGTGCGGCGATGGTCGATGCCGGCGTAATGATGTTGAGCGGCGCGTACCCACAATGCGCCTGCGCACAACGTCCCTGATCGGGGCTGTCCTTTCTCAAAAAGATATGAGCGAACATGAGCGTCAGCGGCGTTCCTTTCATGATGTGGGTAACGAAATTACGGTGAGAAGGTGCGATGGTATCTTCTGCGAGAAGGTCCATGGTCGCGCCTACCTCCGTTGCTTCCTGCCCCACCGCCGCGAAGTAGTTCCCGGAGAATCGACCCTGCCGAAACAGGAGGCGAATTCTTTCCTCTACCGTCCGGCATTTCAGCATGTAGGAGTAAAGCCGTCGCAAGATCGTTTTCCCCAAGGGCGCGCGACTATCGAAATCTTCCCGCTGGCGCTCATGATCGGGTGACTTGATAGATTGAGGTTTGGTCATGACACATCACGCAGCGTCGTTTCCAGCACACTCCCAGTTTTAGCCCGTTGCCGATCCCGGGCAATAGGTGGTTTGTACCTCGGCCCGGCACAAGCGTCACCCTGTCGGTACGAGTGAGGAATGCCGGAAGAGGAGTTTTTCCTAGCATTTGCGGGCTCATTGATCAACAGAGGCGCCCGGGGAACGAATAGAACTCTTCCGCATCCCATGGGTTTTCTCGCAGACATTTTTTTTGTTTGCTCAACAAGGAAGACGCTTCTGCTGTCACATTCGTCCTTGGAACGAGTACGGATGGTCCATTGTCTCGGAAGGCGAGCTGAGGAATATTTATGTCAACGGGGCGCGCTGCGAAGCGCGGCAAGCGTCCGGTTGGTTGACGTGCGAGGGATTACGATGGCTGTCGGCACACTTAGAAGCTGGAAAGTACGCTCCATTGTGATCGCTAGAGTTTGCCTCGCAACTACGTTGCTGCTGGGGATTTCTGACTGGGCTTCGCGCGTTACGTTCTATAGCGAACTTGCTATCCTGTTGGAACTGGTACTGGGAGCGGCCATCGCTGTGGGGTGGCGGATCCGGTATGCCGCCGCCCTGGTCTTCTTTGGCACCCTCGCGGCAGCCACGCTGGCACCATACCTTCATCTGGTTCTTCTTCCGGCCCATCCAGCAACGACGGCTGCGGTGTTGATTACCAGTGGCATCCTCGTCTGCTTTGGCCAGAATACTGAAAAAGGCGGGGTTGACACTTTCGAAGACAATCCACCGTCAAGCGAATCCTTGTGCACACTCCCTCATGAGACCTGGGAGAATGATATCGAAGTGACCATCAGGCTCGAAGATAGCCACATTCTTGGGCAGCAGAGATACCTAGCTGTTGCCACAATCCATGATCACAGGCGAGGTTCAGAAGGTTCAGAAAAGGTCATGAAGCTCGTACGCTCGTGATGACTATTGGGATTGCCGAGCCCAAAAGGTACCAACGCCTCTAGCATTTTGATATTGGGAAAGGGACGACCTATGGTTCAGACGTCGCGACAAACTCGTTCCAGCGGTAGAAGGAGGAAGCCAACCAATAATCGACTGCTCCTCGTGGTCGATCAGTCTTCATCATCAAAACGAGCCGTGGAATACGTGGCGACCGTATTGGCAACCCGCCGAGGATTTCAGTTGTGCCTGGCGCACTTCTTGTCGCAACTGCCTCCCGAGATGCTCGAATTTGGCGGTGCCGAGGATCCCGAAAGGGAACAGCAACTGGATAGGCAACTCAAAACTGAACAACAGCAATGGATAGCAACCGCGAGAAAGGGGGCTCAACCGTCCCTGAACTGGGCGTGCGCCAGGCTGCATAAAGCTGGACTGCCGGCCAGTTCTCTAACGACACAATTCTCAGATCCATTCAGAGCGCAGAACAGCGTGAGTGAAGAGATTCTTGAGTTAGCTCGGACAAACAAGTGCCGTACGATCGTCGTGGGACGTCGGTCTCTATCCTGGTTGCGCAGGCTCACTGCTGGAAAAGACCTGGCAGAACAGCTGGTGCAGCAAGGGAGCGGCTTTACGCTTTGGATTGTCGAGTGACATCGGTTGGGTTGCCACAATAGACTATCTGCCGACCAAGGTTGACGTTCAGAAACATCGATTACAAAACTGAATCGTGAGTTGACTTGGCAGGCCACTGGCCCGCCCAGTGGCCTCACCAGCGGTATTCAAGATGATCGAACCCCTTCTGCTTCCTGCTTACGGAGTGATCCTGCCAGGCGAATACGTGAATGTATGCTTGTCCTCATCGAAATCGTGGATCTTGGGCAGCACCAGAGAGCGGCAATCCTGGCAGCCCCGCCCGTAGTGCGCGATGAACTCTCCGGAGAAGCTGCCCACGATGCTGGGACATGAAAGAGAGTGTTCGACAGGCAGATAGCATCGATTTCCGTGCGGTGCCATCATTGCCCCTTCAATCACAAAATCGATGTCGGTCCCGTCGCCCCTGCCTTCCATCAATTTCTCGAGATACGTCATCGATTGGTTCGTACCTACTTTGCAGGATGAACACTGGTTGCAGGACTCGAGCCAAAGGAAGGTCGCAAACATGTGCGCCACGCGCACCATGCATGCGGTGTTGTCATAGGCGATGAATCCTCCCGAGCCTAGGCCCGAGCCGATAGCGTGTAGCGAATTAAAATCCAGCGGTGTATCGAGGCGGGACGGAAGAACCACCCGATTGGCAACCCCTGAGAGGAATCCTTTGAATTGCTGCCCTGCTGGCGGCCCCCCAGCATAGTCGTAGACGAGCGTGCGCAGTGAGGTGCCCATTGGCAATTCGTAAACGCCCGGTCGCCGAACGTCCTCACAAACCGTAAAGATCATTGTGCCCGGCGAATCCGGCGTCCCGATCGTACGGAACCATCCGGCACCACGCTGGACGATGTGCGGAATGTTCGAAAGAGTTTCTACGTTATTCACTACGGTTGGATTCGGCTCCGTCGGATCGGTAACAAACAACCCGTCAACGTAGGGAGGATTATCCGCTTCCCGGGGCATGGGGTCGCGACCCTCGATGACTTCGAGGAGCGCTTTCTCCTCGCCGAACAGGTAGTCTTCTGGACCCAGTACGAGTTCGATCGGAGTGGG